>JAGWFU010000036.1 GCA_028867845.1 Microcaldota archaeon
GTCAACACATCCGTGATAGAGCCAAGGGCGTACCAGATAAACATAATCCGCAGCATCTACTCGGGAGGCAACACTCTCGTTGTGCTGCCCACAGGTCTGGGCAAGACGTTAATCGCGGTGTTCGCTATGGCGAACGCGCTGCACAACGGTAAGAAGGCTGTGATACTCGCTCCGACTAAGCCGCTGAGCGAGCAGCACTTCGATTCCCTCACAAGGCTGCTCAACATAGACAAGGGCCATATACTCCTCCTTACGGGAAGCATAAGCGGCGAGAAGCGCATAGAGATGGAGCAGGAGGCAAAGGTGATAGCGGCCACTCCTCAGACCTTCGGCAACGACCTGAAGAAGGGAAGGATAAACCTGGACGACATAGGCATAGTGGTGTTCGACGAGGTGCACAAGGCTGTGGGCAGGTACGCCTACACCTACATAGCGGAGGAGTGCATGCTCAAGGGGATACAGATGCTCGGCCTCACCGCCTCGCCTGGCAGCAACAGGAAGAAGGTCGAGGCACTGGTGGAGACCCTTGGCGTGGAGAACGTGGAGATAAGGATATCCACTGACACTGACGTCGAGCCATACGTGATGGAGAAGCAGATAGAGACGATCTATGTTGAACCGGGCAAGACCGTCGAGGCGATAATGGGGATGCTCAGGCCGGTGATGGACGAGCACCTCTCCAAGCTGTACAGCTTCGGCCTCAGCCCTTTCAAGAAGTCGGACGGGCTCTCGAAGAGCAGGATACTTGAGATAGGAAGGGGGATAGACAAGCTCGAGGCCAAGAACTACAAGTACATTGCGCTGCTTCACTACGTCTACATACTCCACCTATCCCACGCCTTCGACCTGGTGAGCACTGAAGGCTTATACCCTTTCAAGAGCTACATGGACGGCCTTGATGCCAAGCCTGAGAAGAGCAGGGCGCTGAACAGCATACTTGCCAATGGCGGGGTGAACGCCGCCAGGATACTTGCCAAGGAGGCGCTGGACAGGAATGAAGAACATCCGAAGATGGAGTACATCAAGTGGTTCATAAAGAACGAGATGAAAGGGAAGAACGTCATAATATTCGCGCAGTACAGGTCAACGATCAAGAAGCTGACCGACCTGCTCAAGGGCCAGGACATCAACGCCAGGTCGTTCGTTGGCAAGGGGATAGGTGTGACCCAGGAGAACCAGAAGAGCACCATCGAGGACTTCAGGAACGGGAAGTTCAACGTCCTCGTTGCTACTTCTATAGGTGAGGAAGGGCTGGACATACCGAGCGTCGACGCGGTGATCTTCTACGAGCCCGTGCCCAACGAGATAAGGAGCATACAGCGCAGGGGCAGGGCAGGAAGGATTAAATTCGGTCACGTTCTAATACTCGTGGCAAAGAACACAAAGGACGAGGCCTACCTGATGATAGCTAGGACAAGGGAGAAGAGGATGAGGGACCTTGTGCTGCAGATAAAGTCCGGCCTGGCAAGGGGCCGCGTCGGTGGCCAGTCAAGGCAGAGCATGCTTAAGAAGTAATGTGATCTTATGACACAAGCCACGCAAACCAAGCACGAGACCTACAGCGACATACAGCGAAAGCTGAAGATGCTGATGGCGGAGAGCTATGACGACCAGAGGAGGAGGCTCGCCAACCTGATCAGGCTGCACTGCGTGGAGGAGGATCCGAAGGGATTCAAGCTCAAGAGCGGGGAGGTAGCGCCGCAGTACATAAACGTCAAGAAGGCGGCACAGCACCCCGTAGGCGCGCTGCTCATAGGAAGGATGATACACGACATGGTCGTGTCGCATGCGAGGCCCATAAGCCACATAGGCGGCAAGGTCACCGGCGGGATCGTGGTATCCCAGTCAGTCGTGACGCTTTCGGCGCTCACCGACAATCCGCTCAAGGGGTTCTACGTCAGGGATACTACAAAGGAGTACGCAACAAAGACCATTGTGGAGGGACTGAAGAGGGGCGAGAAGACCAAGCTGCTTGTAGCTGTGGACGACGTATCGACCACTGGCAACTCGCTAGCCGACGCGATAGAGGTAGTCCAGAATACGATAGGCGCTGAGTTCGCCTTCGCTGTATCAGTGGTCAACAGGCAGAGGGACGACCAGGTCCAGAAGAGGACGGGCGTCAAGCACACCCAGATCTTCACCGAGCAGGACATATTCAACCCATAGCTTTGGACTTGGACGGATGGCGTGGAAAGGTATATAATGGGCTTGTCCCATCTTTAACGATAAATTGATGTCAATGGCCAAGGACAAAGAGGGCATAGTATCCTACCTTGAGAAGAAGGGGGCGGAGATAAACTCCGTGATCCTGGAGTACATCTCGGTCGCGTCATCCCCCAGGTCGATAGAGAAGCTGCTTGGGAGGAGCGGGTACAAGTTCGATTCCAACGCACTCAAGGAGGGGATATTGAAGCCATCGCTCTACATACTCGACCAGGGGGGCAAGAGGTGGAGGCCCACCCTGATGCTGCTTATCATAGAGGCCTTGGGCAAGAAGCCCGAGGACTTCCTGGAGTTCGCGCTCATACCTGAGGTCATACACAACGGCACCCTTGTGCACGACGACGTCGAGGACTCGTCCCAGACAAGGAGGGGGATGCCCGCGGTGTACATCAAGTACGGCGTCGACGTGGCGGTAAACCTGGGCGACTTCATGTACTACTTCCCTATGAACGCTCTGGTGGACAGCCCCAAGCTATCGGAGGCGGTGAAGTCCAAGGCGCTGATAATCTACATAAAGGAGATGACAAGGATATGCGTGGGCCAGGCCACTGACATAGTGTGGCACAAGGACAGCGTGATAGACCCGATGACGATTACGGAGGACAAGTACCTCGAGATGGCGAACGACAAGACAGGCGTACTGGCGAGGATGGCCGCGAAGATGGGGGCAGCGCTGGCTGAGGCGGACGAGGAGACCACCGACGCGCTGGGCAGGTTCGGCGCCAGCATAGGGGTGGCGTTCCAGATACAGGACGACGTGCTCAACATATACCCGAGCGGCGTATCGGCAAACAAGGGCGGGGTGGGCGACGACGTCTCGGAGGGAAAGATAACACTCCTAGTGGTGTACGCGCTCACAAAGCTGAAGAACGGGGAGAGGAAGAGGCTGATAGAGATACTCGCGTCGCACACAAAGGACCAGGCCCAGATAGACGAGGCCATAGCGCTGATAGACAAGACGGGGGCGAAGGAGTACGTATCCAAGGTCGCGGTCAACATAGTCAAGGACGCGTGGGAGGGCATAGACAAGAGGCTGAAGGAGTCCCCGGCAAAGGCAAGGATAAAGGAGCTGGCCGACTACCTCATAACCAGGACGGGAGCGTAAAAAGGGCTATTTCTGCAGATATACGCATGGAAACGTGCCCTGGAGGAAGGTATTTAATGGTTATTAGCGAATTTTGAGTGTTATAAGGTGAATAATATGATACCTGGAGGACATTAATTTACGAATAAGAACTTACGTTAGAGTTTATCATAACGTATGCGCTCTTTCTGTTCTACAATCTTATCCTTAATTAAATTTTCATAATGTACAGAGTACACATTATCGAATTTTCTATGGCAAAGTTCCCCTACTAAAACACCAGTAATAACCATCGTGTTTAATTCAACACCTTTTATGTTTGCTTTTAGAGCATCTGATTTAGATTCTATATCTTGTCCTTTTATCGTCGGTATTACTGCAAGAAATCCCGCTGGATCTAATAAATCAAATATTACAGAATAACTATTATACGGCTCTTTTGTACTAGTTATAACATCTAATCTGTAATTATTTCTAGTATTCTGAAAGGTAGTAACGTTTGTTAATTTAAATTGGAGCAACCCCTCATATGCTATGGGCAAGTCTTTTTCCTTTATAGTTATCCTTTTCAATATCCCTTTTTCTAATAGTTTATAATACGAATACCTAGCACTTCCATTGGGCAACTCATTCTCTTTATCAATCTCATTAAATTTTTTATTACCACCAGCACTCAATTCTCTAAGAACTTTGTAATCCCTTTGGAATAGTGCATACTGCGGTATTCCTCTTGAACCCTTTTCCCTATGCCATATGCGTTTCTTAAGTAATTCAAAAAATGATTCTCTGATTGGCATACAACCATAGAAGGTAGTAACTGATTTAATATGCCATTCTGCGGTAAATGAAGTAAGTGTTCCAAACTGTAAACTTTCAAATTCTGGATCAACATTGTTGACATCGACTAACACATAAAGCATTACGTCGTAGTTTCCTTTTGCCATCGCGCAGAATTGCACCATCGGTACTTTTTCAAAAGCGTCTCTTATCTCCTGTGTGGTTGGTTTTTCTCCTTCAAACTTTATGAACACAAGATATTCTAAAAACCCCAATTTTACTGGATCAATCTCTGCAATATAACTAATACCGTATTTTGTTTCTATCTTCTTTACTTTTCTAGTTGCAGCTTGCACCGTAATATTAAGCATCTTTGCTATTGACTTCATCCTTGCCCTTCCATTCATACTTAATATGGTCAATATCCTTTGCTCTTCTTCCGAAGGCGACAACATCTCGCTTTCATTAATACTTATTTTTTCTTCCTCAAGTGTTCTGGATTCTGGCATAGAGACCTTGCCTCCATGCTCTTCAATAATCGCGCGCGCTATCTCCAGCTTCTTCTCTCCCTCATTCATCCCCCTTCTTACGAACGCGCCTTCCTCAGTTATCCTGCCAATGTACTCTGACTTGATTTTCCTCTTTCCTTTCTGATCCGGCTGTCCCAGCGTAATCCTGTAGATGTAGAACCGGCCGCGGAGGTTCCTCAGGTAGACGTGGTCGTGCTGCCTCTTCACGCCCTCGAAGCACTCCTTCACCCTTATTGGTATCTCCACACTAATAATAGGGGGTATTGGTTTATATACTTTTGCACTATATCCGCTTCAATACTAAATCATTCTGCTCCTTTAACTCCAAAACATACTGAATATTTATATCATACTGCCACTTCTATACCTTTTATAAGATAAAGTATATAGCCAACCTAGTTCATAATATCCTACGGGAGGGGGATGAGACAGGATGGCGATGTCCTGATTATGTATCCTGGCGTAGCTATTGCTATGCCATGTTCCCAAACTCGGATACACCCGTTGGCTAGCTGTTCACCCACCAACTCACCCCCTCCCGCTTCTGCTGCTGCGTTTGTTGCTTATTAGGGGATGGAATGGGGATAATGGATATATTGGGCAGGGGGCGTGCGTACAGGGCCCAGGAGGCCACTGTATGCAGGAACTGCGGCCGTGGCTGCAGGTGCAAGGCACTGGACGAGTACAGGCCCGTGAAGCTGGTCCCTGAGGGGAAGCACACCTACAAGGTGGTGTACGCGGACGAGCCTTCAGAGGAAGGCCAGCGCAAGGGAGCTACAGGGGCGGTGAGATGAGCACGAGAAAGAGCCAGAGGCTCCACAGGTTCTACCTGATAAGACCCAAGGCAAACGCGAACATAGACGAGCTCGCGGAGAGGCTGATCGGCCTCAAGCATGTGGAAGAGGTCTACGTCACAGACGGCAAGTACGGCTACCTTGTGAAGACCAGGTTCGAGGAGGGCAGGAACCTGAGGCAGGCCGTCGCCTACATACAGAAGAACGTTGACAGCAAGTTCGGGGAGGTGGTTAGCCACTTCGAGTACA
>JAGWFU010000037.1 GCA_028867845.1 Microcaldota archaeon
TAACAGACGGTACCATCATGGCGTCAATTCTCTTCCGAGGGCGTTGTATGTGGGGAGTTAGGAAGTTGACTTAACAGTAACCCAAAATATTTATACCTTGATTGAGATAGGATTGTGATAAGATGGCAAGACTACTGCTTCTGGCGTTTGCCGCTGCGTTGATGACATCATCCTCATACGCGGTAGCCGCCTTCGTGGGCAGCTCCAGCATAAACGCCCTGGCAGTGGACACAACCAACAACACGGGCAGCCTCACGCTGATAAACCTGACCGTGACCAGCGGGAACGGCAACGTCTCCATATCCGGCCCGGCCGAGGTCGCCAACAGCACCATCCAGTCCGCCTCCACCGCAGCGCAGTACGCCAGCGGTTACCTGGGGCTTAACTTCACTCACTACAACTTCGCTTACTACATAAATTCACCCGGCGGCAACGTATCGGGACCCAGTGCAGGGGCTGCGCTCACCTTATTGGCAATATCATCCCTCAGCCACAACCACCTGAACGGGGGCATGGCTATCACCGGCACTATATCACAGGACGGCAGCGTAGGTCCTGTAGGGGGCGTCTACGACAAGGTCACTGCAGCTGAGAACTCTGGCGCAAAGTACGTGCTTGTTCCATCGGCGCCGCAGGGCAGTGCAGAGAACATGCTCTACGCGCTTGTCCAGGCTAACACAGGCGTACCTCTCATAGAGGTGTCCAACATCTCCCAAGCATACTCTTATGCATTCGGCCAGCATCCCAACCTCTCGGCTACTGTCACCTACACGCCATTCGTTAATTACCATGCCGAGAACCTCTCAGCCCCCACGCTGAGCTGCTCGAACTCCTGCAACATGAGCATCTTCCAGAAGCTGATCAACTCGACCTTCCAACTCGGACGCGGACAGATATACATACTGTCGACTGACGACAGCTTTGCGGGCATAGCATCTCAGCTCGGGATGGTGCTCAACCAGAGCATGCAGATAGGCGCAAAGGGCTACCTCTACGCTGCGGCAAACCAGGCGTTCCTGAACTACGTTAACACGTTCTACTTCGTCCACCACACCACGAGCATACCCTCCGGCCTGGCGACAGCCATCAGCGTACAGGCGGAGTGCAACTCCCTGGTCAAGCCGCAGCTCACATCCACCAACTACGAGTACGTGATAAGCGGGGAGATGAGGCAGTACTGGGGCAACTACACGATAAACAACTCGATCATCGGATTCAACACCAGCGGCATCGAGACCGACGAGGTGCTTGACGACCTCTATCTCGCTGGCCAGGCGAGCGGATGGTGCAGCGCCGCCGGCATAATCTACGGCCTGGAGGAGAACACCACGGGCACGCCGGTATACTTCTCCAGCGTTCTGAAGCCCATAGCGCAGAACAGGATAAACAGGGCAGCCATAGACGGCCAGAACCTCTACGTCTCCACAGCGAGGACCGCATACGCACAGGGCAACTACGGCGTGGCTATGCTAGACTCTGACTTCTCGTTCGCGTTCAGCAACGCTACGTTCAAGTACAACCTCAGCACTGGGCAGCTGCTGAACCTGTCGTCCAGTACTGCGCGCGGCGCGACTTTCGGGGCCTGGGCCACGCTGTACGGGCTTGAGTCGCAGTTCTAATCACAGGAGGCGGCGTCCACGTCCAACTCCACCCTTGCCCACCAGTACGCCACCGAGGCATACTCCACTGCTCTGCTTGCCTACCAGATAAGCAACGACACCAGGGTGATAAGCCAGAACCTGGTGCAGAACGCAACCGCCACGCAGATACAGCAGCAGGGCCAGCAGCTCTCCAGAATAGCAAGTAATATAAATTCTATTAAACTGATAGTATATGCGATAGCCGCAGCGGTTGTCGTTATAATAGTGCTGAACCTGATCCTTATCTGGATTGTCCTCTCGAGGCTTCCACATAAGAGGAACAGAAAGTAGGAAGGCAAGCAAGGAAACAACTAAGGTGATTGTATAGCAACAATACTACCAGGAAAGGTCTGCGTATCATGCGGAAGGCTCACTCACGAGTACACGGAGTTCAAGTGCCCCTCATGCGGCGAGAGCACGATAATAAGGGACAAGCACTGCAGGGAGATATCCAACATATACAAGTGCCCGAAGTGCGGGTTCGAGGGGCCGTAACATGGCCATGGTAGCAGTAGTGTTCAAGGTCTACCCCAAGGAGGGCACTCAGATAGAGGCCACGGTGGACAACATAAAGGCCAAGGTGAACCCGGCCAACGTGCAGGTGGAGGAGCTCGCGTTCGGGATAAAGATGGCAAAGGTCCTGTTCAAGTTCGACGACGCTACGAACAGCTCAAGCAAGCTCGAGGAGGGCCTGAGGGCGGTGGAGGGCGTGGGCGAAGTTGAAGTAGAGGAAGAGAGCCTAGTCTGATTTTTGATTTAAAAGCCTTCGCACAGTTCAGAAATCAATATATATCTCCAGAATACAGTCTATTCGGGTGTGAATGTGGAGTTCGTTGAAGTGAAGAGCGGAAGTAAGGGCAAGACTAATATCCTCAAGGAGGCTCTTAGTGTCGTCTTTAGTAGTGATGGCATTGCTATTGACCTGAAAGCAATCACAACCGATCAGAAGATCATGGTTGCCACCGCGATACAAGATGCACTATCTGTAAGGAGCCTGATTCGTGGAACAACCGAATGGGAAGAAACCAAGCAGAAGGAGAAGGACAAGGTTCTGGGCAGGCTTTATAACGAGACGATATACAACACGCTCTTATCCTATAACGGTGAGAGCAAAAACATAGTTGCCAGAAAGCTTTGGTACCTGGGCCACTACCCGGAGAGCTTAAACGAGCCGGTGGCTAAGCTCGTGGCCTTCGCCGAGCTGATGGGCGAGAAGCCTGTCGTTGAAGTGACTAGAAGAAATGGCCCAGCATTTACAAAGGCAATCATCAGGATATTCGAGGCCGAGTACACCCTTTCAACCGCGACCGACGATGCCCAAGACCGCGTCGCATATCTAGTTGCAAAGTCGATAGGTAGCAGAGAAGGGAATGCAGCAAATTTAAGGTTAAAGACGATCCAAGAATCGGGGTTGTTCTCAGAGAGCAATCTCCCCCATGTCAGGGATGAAGTAATGCGCCTGCTTGACGGGCTTATTGCCGAAGACGACCAGAACAAGAAGTTGTAATCAAACCGTTGGAAATCCCTAAATAGCTTTATTACCTAATCCTATTAATGGATGAGAGACACAACTACGCCGAGGACAACGAGATAACCTGCGTAGTATGCGGCTCAACAGATGTAGGGCAGGTGGGTGGCCACATCTTCAGGTGCAGGAAGTGCGGCGTGATGTGGTGCGAGTCTTGCAATGACTGACTGAACGATGATCCTGATGATAGAGTCCATAGAGCTCAAGAACTGGAAGACCCACGGCCACACCGAGCTTAGGTTCCAGAAGGGCGTTAACGTCCTCATAGGGGTCATGGGCGCCGGCAAGAGCTCGGTCATGGACGCGATTTCATTCGGTTTATTCGGCACCTTCCCGTCCCTTACCCACAAGAGAGTTAGCCTCGAAGACCTGATATCAAACAGGCCTGAGCAGAAGGACGAATCAGAGGTCAAAATAAACTTTACGGTCGGGGGAGACAGATATTCCGTAACCAGGAAGATATCTAAGAAAGAGGGCAGCACCGCAAGGCTTGACAAGAACGGCAGCTACGTGCAGACCCAGCCCGTCAGGGTGAACGAGGAGGTGGAGCACCTTCTCAAGCTTGATTACGACACATTCTCAAGGGCGATATACGCAGAGCAGAACCAGCTCGAGTACTTCCTCGGTCTGGCAAAGGGCGACAGGAAGAAGCAGATAGACAACATGCTTGGCCTAGACCTCTTCGCTAAGGCAGAGGAGAACGTCACCTCGCTGCTCAACACCATCAAGTCCACCATATCGGAAGACGAGAAGATACTCGCACAGATAGATCTCAACTCGTTCAAGGAGCAGCTGGAGCGGCTCTCTGGCGACAGAAAGAATTCGGAAGCGGAGTCGTTGGCGCTCGAGAGTCTTGAGAAGACATTAAAGTCGAGGATAAAGGATATCGAGGCCGAGCTCTCCCAGATGAAGAAGTCCTACGACACTAAGCTGGCACTCACAAAGGAGATGTCAGAGCTCTCAAGCAGGATATCGACTCTGAAGGCTGAGGTCGAGAAGATATCCAAGATGGGTATAGAGGAGAGCGAGGTGGTCGAGCAGCACGGCAAGAAGACAGAACAGGCAAAGGCGCTCGAATCGTCCAGCAGCAAATTGAAATTAGAGGAGAAGGCGCTTACCCGATCTGTTGCAGATGCTGAGGCGAAGCTTGAGAACATAAAGTCCAAGATGAAGGAGAGGGATACTATTGCCTCACAGATGGACGGTAAGGACCTTACAAAGATTGAGGCCGATTTGAAGTCTTGCGAGCAGGCAGTGAAGGAACAGATACAGCATGGGTCGTCACTCCAGTCCAACAGGACCGAGACAGAGAAGTGGCTGAAGGAGCTGGAGAAGCACATAAGCAACTGCCCAGTCTGCGAGAGGGAGCTTGACGAGGCGATGAAATCCAAGCTGGTCAAGGAGAGGTCCGACAGGATAAAACAGATTGACACAGAGATACTCTCAACAAAGCAACTCCTAACTGAGAGAGAGAAGCAAAAATCCGCATTAAGCGCGGAGCTCGACAAGCTCAAGGTACTGAAGGGAAGGCTTGAGCAGTACAAGGATTTGGAGAAGCAGAGGGATGAGGCAAGCAAGGCCGCATATGATGGCAGGTCTGCGCTGACTGAGATAGCAGCAAAGGCGGAATCTGCAGCGAAGGAGCTCGACAAGGCGAAGGCGGAACTCAACACACTTGCGATAAAGCTCGAAGCCGCGAAGAGGAAGAGGTCTTACGAAGAGGAGATATCAAAGAGCGCTGCCGTGCTCGAGAAGAAGAGCAAGGATGCCTCCGAGATGAACGTGGACGAGAAGAGGCTCTACTCAGTGCAGGAGGAGATAAGGAAGGAGAGCGCCTCCCTTGCCAACACTACCTCCAGGATAGATAGCGGGAAGAAGTACCTCGCTGAGCTGGACAGGCAGATAAGCGAGAAGTCGCAGCAGATATCTAACATAAACGTGATAAAAGAGAGGATAGAGCAGAGGCGCGGCAAGATAAACAACCTCAACAAGTTCAAGGGCGCACTGGTCGACACGGAGGCGCAATTGAGGAACAGGCTGGTCTCTTCGATAAACACGATAATGCAGAACCTCTGGCAGGTGCTCTATCCCTACAACGACTACAGCGCTGTTAGGCTCAATGCAAAGAAGGACGACTACACACTTGAGGCCAACGCCGTGAACACTACGGCTGGCACGAGCGACTGGGTCGACGTGGTGAGCATAGCGAGCGGAGGGGAGAAGAGCATAGCATCCCTCACGATGAGGGTCGCCCTCGCGATGGTGATAGTGCCCAACCTCAAGTGGCTGATACTCGACGAGCCCACGCACAACATAGACGACCAGGGCATAGGCGAGCTG
>JAGWFU010000038.1 GCA_028867845.1 Microcaldota archaeon
CCATGGAGGCTTATTGAGATACTTTCCACGGCAAGGTTCTTATTAATTGTTACCACAAGCCACTGCATCGTTATTTATACTTTCGCTGCTGGTATATACATCAAACGCAGGCGTATTGGGGATTTATGTGATCGACAAGGAGAAATTCCTGAAGATATACGCAAACATACCTGCCAATATAAGGGAGGAGATAATCGTTGTCATCGATGGCAGTACCTTCTCCTGGAACGCGGCCTATATTGAGGTATCCGGGGACACGGAAATCGGCAGGAAGATACTGCTGAAGATGCACGAGTTAGGATTCTTATGACCGATAACACAGAGGGCGACAGGAGGGAGCTCGTTATAGCCAGGCTTATGGTGCTGCCAAGCAACAGGAAGATAGCCATAGGCAACCGCGGTGCATATACCCCTAAAGAGCTGATTGACCACGTAAGGAAGGACGATGAGATCGGAAAGAAGGTAGTCGCGATAGAGATTGCGTTCATAATGGCGCTCAAGGAGGGCAGGATTTATGGGGAAGTGTCTGCTGATAACGAGACCTGATCACGACGATGTGACGTTCTATCTGTCCAAGTGGGGCGAGAAGATCATGGACGAGGCCAAGGAGAACGATTTCAAGATACTAGATCTCAACGGCAGCAAGGCCAACCGAGCTACTTTCGAGAGCTATAACTCGAAGAACCAGGTGAACTTCATAATATTCAATGGCCACGGGGATGGCTCCACCGTGACAGGCTACAGGAACGAGCCTCTTGTGCAGCAAGGAGTCAACGATACCACCCTACGATCAAGAATCGTGTACTCCATATCCTGCAGCTCCGCAAGCGGACTGGGCAAATCTGCCGTGGCATCCGGCGCTACCGCATACGTTGGGTATACTGACGACTTCGTGTTCTTCATAGATACCAATAGCTCCGCAACTCCACTCAATGACTCGATGGCCAGGATATTCCTGAACCACTCACAGACCCTTACCTCTAACCTGCTCAAGGGAGCCACTGTAGGGCATGCCCATGGGCGGGCCAGAGGCGAGTTAGAGAGGGCCTTTAGGGCGTCCCTGACCCAAGACCCCTCCATCTCCAGGTATCTGTGGTGGGACTATCTCAACTTCGTCGCCATAGGCGATATCGATGCCAAATTGTAACATTCCCTCGGAGCGACGATAAAAGAGGGGACATACTACAATCAACGAAGTATAAACTGTTTTTTATAAAAAAATCTTTAGTCATGACATATGGGTTTAAATACCTTGCACAACCTACTATCTCACAAACACTTAGGTGTCAACATGAAAAGTCTAAATGCAAAAAGGATAGCTGCCGTCGCAGCAGGCGCGGCACTGTTGGGAGTGGGACTTGCGTTCGCAGGTCAGATAACATTCCAGAACGTACCAATAATCAGCAACAGCGGGCAGCCGTTGGTGCAGATTGTCGTGGGTTCTAGCGCGCAGCCGAGCGACGGAGTCGCTGCAGGCAACGTCGCCGCCGCAATAGGAAACCTCGCATACACGAGCGTCCCTGTAACGGCATCGATAAACGCTACTCAGGCAATGGGTGCGCTGAAGGTCGCAGTATCATCATCGAAGTACTCCCTCACGAACCAGAAGGTCTGGCTCAACGAGACGGGAACGACAGGAACTGGCGCCGGAACGTACTCGTTCGCCGCATTAATAGGATCTGTCCTTAACGGAGCAGTGATTCTGGGAACGCCTCAGAACACGAAGCTTCTGCAGTCCTCAGGCCAGTATGCCTTCCAGGAGAGCACGTCCCTGACGATATCTCCTCCGGCATCGCCTTACACTGCTGCGGGATCAGTCCCTACATCTACGTCTGTAACTGCTAACACGAACGGAGGTGGAGTATCCTTCACATCGTTCTCAAAGAGCGGTTTCGACAACATCATGCAGGTGACCAACGCACAGTTGAGCCAGCTGCTGAGCAACTCCGGATCTGCCGGAGAGACTGAGACGCTATGGCTGACAGGATTCCCGGTATTCAACCAGGGAACCCCAGGAAGCTTAGTGAACCAGTTCCAGCTCATCGGAGCGGGCGGAGCTTACCAGGCTGTATTCAACAAGCCGATACAGTTCCAGGGATTCGCGACGACATCCGCAAGGTCGCAGACTAACCTCAACACCGCAATAACGCTGTTGGGCCAGAACTGGACCATATTGGGCGGATTCGGAGCAGGATCAGCCGTTATCGGATCAACTGCGACAGTCGCAGGTGGTAAGGTTCAGCTGGCTGCATCGTTGACCCCCCTTACTACAGTATATGTAGGAAGGAACATATCGAGCGGAGCAAACTTCACCGTTGCGCTGCAGGACTTGGGTCTTGCTAACTCCAACGGAGTGAGCCCTGCCTCGATAGCCGTATACTACCAGGGCAAGCTGACAAACCAGACGTCAGTGTTCCCAGGAAACACGGCGCAGTTCAACGTTTCGGGCCACAAGCTTTTCGTAAAGGTCAACCAGACATTCGCTGGTTACTACCAATACCAGAAGTGGGCAAAGCTGCAGGCGTACGCTAACGTCTACAACGTAACAAACGGGCAGGTCTTCAACCAGACCAACAACCCGGGCTGGTATGCGACACTGCTGTGGACAAACACCACATCTGCCGCATCCGCTAACGCCGTAGCGCTGCAGAGCATAATCCTGTACAACACCACCCCGACAACTTTGACTCAGGGCCAGAGCTTCTCGTTCATACAGAAGCCATCAGCCTACAAGTTGACGTTCGTTGGAGAGACGCTGACGACAGGAGGCTTTGACGCACTCACCGCAGCCGCAGTCCCTGCTGTTCAGGTCCAGTACCAGAACGTAGGAGCAAGCGGACCGGGCGCAGGACTGACGATAAAGAACGTCACTGAGCCTGCTGCGGAGCTTCTGGTAACAAGCCAGATACCGAGCGCATTCAGCTATGCTGGTCAGACGGGCAGCACTGTCACGTACAACCTGAACCCATACGACCTGAACGAGTTCTCAAACTCGATGCCGGCGTCTGCGAACTTCGGTACGAACGCGTTCGCGCCTGCAGGCCTTGGCCTGATAGGCACAACGAACCAGGTATTCGGTGCCTCCAACATAATTCTGGTGTACAACAACGCCGGAGCTGGAGCGAACACATGGGTATCCTCGACGAACCCGCTTACTGTGACCGTAACCGGTTACACAAGCAACTCGGCGTCGGCTACCCCGCAGACTCAGTCTGTGGTGTTCACATCGAACGACCAGGGTCAGTTGACCACATCGTTCTACAACGTAACTGGAATAAAGCTCAACAGGGCACTTCCAGGAGGACCGTTGCAGATATCGGTGCTGACGAACGCTCTGACTGCTGCTAACGCACTTGCTGCAAACGTAATGCAGCTGGCGCAGCTGACGAACGTTCCCGCAAGCGGAGCAATAATGTACCCTGCGAGCAACACCAACAACTACCAGAACGCGCTGTCAGTACTGAATGCGGCGTCCAACCAGGTGATATACAACCAGCAGAACGGTCAGGCAACATCGACCTTGACTCTGGCATCAACCTGGGACGCAAGCCAGGCCTCAGTTGGCGTGGTAAGCCAGCAGCAGTACTACACCTACACCATCAACGAGGTGGCAGTCCCGACAAACACATTGTCGACGGATACCCTCGCATTCGGTATAGGAAACTCGACGTCGGGCACCACGACATCCGCGGTGTTCCAGCTGAACTACTCAGCTAACTTCGGATCCAACGGCATAGGAACGAGGAACAACATGACGTACATGTCCACGGCTTCAGGAAGCTCGGGCGCGTCAAACAAGTTCGACGTACAGCCTGGATTCAGAACGGAGAGGGGAAGCAAGTTCGCTTCGGTGTCACCTTCGCAGCTGGCGATAAACCTCGCCAAGGCGATAGACACGCTGCAGTTCGCAGTATCTCCGGGAACCACAACGATCGCGAAAGGCACGGCTAAGACTATTGGCCCATTCGGCATAGGACAGGCGGTAACTGGTATCGCCAACCTGACAATAGCCAACGTGAGCGCAACGATCGGACTGGGAAGCGCGTCGAACTACACGATAAGCGGAATAAGCAACATAATCGCAACCCCATCAGTGACTCAGGCAGTCACCCCTGTATGGCTCAAGAACCTGACAACTACCCCGCTGGTAGTGTTGGACTCTCAGGCCAACTCGGGAAGCAACCTGGTCTTGATAGGAAGCGGATATGTGAACACCCTATCGGCGCAGTTGCAGAAAGCGTACAACGTGTCAGTCACACCTACGTTCCAGCAGACACAGGCATATGGAACGAACAGGGTACTGGTAGCTGGATACACTGCTGCACAGACAACGGCAGCGGCAAACGCGTTCATCCAGAACCTGTATGCGGCGGCGAGCAGCTCGTAAGAGCTGTCTCCCTTTCTTTTTCTTCTTCTTTTTTATTTGATTCCTTTTCTTTCTCTTCCTTCTTTTTTCAACACAATCAGCGCTAGCGCTTCATGCACGTATTTCGTCGTCAAAAGCACCAAAACCCTGCAACACCTATTTAAAGATTTGCATACAATATCTATCTGACGCTTTTACGGTGCGGCCATGGCCATAAACAGAACGATTATACTGCCTGTACTGATCGCCACGATGATGCTGGCGACCTTCTCTTACGCGGGCTCGGCAAACGCCTCCCTGAAGGGCTATCTCTCAACCTACATATCAAACGCCACAATAGGCGGATCAGCATACTTCAACCAGAGCGTATCCTCGACGCACTACGTGATAATGCAGCTCAACGGCACTGGCAACAACTACGTGGTGCTGAAGGTCAATCCCTCAAACTACTCGTTCGTCACGGACGCCAGCACCGCATTCTCGGTGCTCAGGCCATACTTCAACGCCAACTTCAAGCTTAACCAGACCCTCGTGTCGCAGCTAGGCACATCCATGAATCGCTTTATAGCGCCTGCGCAGTACAACATAACAGACTGCCTTGTGGAGACCGGCCTTGCGCTCGGAAGCACGTGCACGCTGGCAAACGCCTGCATCTCCTGCCAGTTCTCGCCTGTCTGCAGGACCGTGATGAACCAGGCCGGAGGGGTCTACAGCCCCATGGGATTCGGCATAATCAACTACTCCATACGCTACAACGCATTCAACGCCAGCACCACTTCGTACTATGCGGCCCTCGCAAGCCTAAAGAACGGCACCATAGACGACAACGTTGGTAAGCTGGGGGCGGATATAGCCGCGATATACAACAGCTCCATATCCCTGCCTGAGGTGCCGATAGTCGCGTTCGGCAACAACTTCGACTACTCGCTGCTCCAGGGCTGCAACGTGGCTGGCAACCCGCTTACTATGACATGGTACTGCGCCGACAACATAACCGGCGACTT
>JAGWFU010000039.1 GCA_028867845.1 Microcaldota archaeon
CAATCCCGTATTTGCACTGTTGTTTAACTCTGGGATAGCCAGCATTTTGGGAGTTATTGGTGTAATCATCACAATTGCAGGATTAACTAAAAGTATATAGCTCTAGACAAGCCTGAGCGCCTTCATACCGAACGCCAGCGCAACGAACCCTATCTCTACACACCACATGGCTGCGCTGACCTGCCACTCCGTCATCGGCCTTGAGTTCATTATCAGGTGGGTCCAGCTCGATATCTTCTTCCCGTAGGGTGCGGTGAACGTGCCGTCCTTGTTCAGCTTGCCAAGGTCCGTTGTGTGGAACTTCTTCTTCAGGTGGAGCAGGAACTCTATTATCCATGGCATGAAGATTATCACTCCGAAGGCCTCTGCGCTGCCCAGTATCATAACTGTGACAAGCGCCGTGCCTACCGCATAGGTGTAGCTATCGCCTGGAATCACCCTTGCAGGATATACGTTGAAGAAGAAGAACGCGAGCAGCGTGGCAAAGAGCACGCCCGATATCACAGATCCTATGTATGTTCCGTATATGAAGCTGTAAAGCAGGAGGGCGGCCGCGGCGATGAGCCCTGTGCCTGTTGCAATACCATCGAACCCGCCGAGCAGGTTGAAAGCGTTCGAGGCGAAGATGACAGCGAGCGGTATTATTATGAGCGGATAGAACAGCCCAAAGTTGATTGCGCCAAGTAGCGGCAGGTTGACCGTGGCTACTCCTGCATTGACTGCCATCAGCGGTATAGCGCCTATCAGCGTGAGCAGCGGCTTCTGCCACTGCTTCAGCCCCTTCCTTGTGTCCATCATGCCCGTTGTCTTGACCATCTCCCTCTTGACGTTTATGTCGTCAAGGAAGCCAACGAAGGCGATCAGGAAGACAGCCACTACCGTGGCGAACAGGTAAGGCAAGGATGAGGCAGGCTCGTAGACGAAGCTGCTCCCGAAGATGTAAGTGAGCATTCCAACGGCGAAGCCGAATGCAACAGCAACTCCGCCTCCGCTGGCCAGTATGGGCTTGCCCTTCTTGTTGTGGTCTATCGCTGTCACTCCTGCGTCCTTCATGTACGACTGTACGAACAGCGTGCCAACTACAGTGATTATGAACGCCACTATTGCAGGAACCGCAACCGTCAGGTACGAGTGGTAGACCATCTTATCGCTATTCAACTGTCAAAAGATGTATTTAACCTTTTCTGCATCATCCGCCTGCGCTGGTGTACTGCTTCATCAGCACGTAGAAGAGCTTGTAGGACACTGCGGCTATCGCGATGCCGAGCAGGGCTATGGCTCCAACCACCAGGGGGCTGTAGTCACCCATGAACGCCCTTGACGGGTAGTAGTACGCGAGCCCTATGGGGAAGAGTATGGTGAATATCAGCTGGCCAGCGAGCCCGTATATGTTGAGCGGGTACTTGCTCAGCCCCTGGCCGAAGCCGAGCAGCTTGTTGACGAAGAAGCTGCCCTTTATCACCACATAGGCGAGCACGACCAGCATCAGAGTGAAGAGTATCATGGCGAAGGTGCCTACGCCGAGCAGGACAACGTACTCAATTGCGCCGGCTAGAGTGAACGTCATGTGCGAGGCCGCGAACAGGAGGAGCACAAGGCCAGACGCCACGCCAGCCATCTGCGATGGGAGGCCATACACCGAGAGGAATATGGTGGCTATGCCGAATGGTTTCACAAGGTAGGGGTCAACACCGCCCTTGAGCAGTTGGGTGCTAAGGTTGCCTGCTCCCAGTATGTTCCAGAGCACTGAGACGCCTATGTTCATCGTAGCAGCTAGAAACATAAGCTGGTAGTAGCTCCATCCGGCTATCCCGCTTGACACGTAGTACACGACAGATATCGTTATGAACGTGCTTATGGTCAGGAAGGTGTTGTACACCGTGTACAACAGGGACGATGTCCTGTATGATGCGAAGTTGAGCAGCGAGTACTCCCATGAGAGGAGGAAGAACCTTATTGCGTTTCTTATGCGTTCGAACACTCAACCACCTGCAAGCGCTACCTTTATGCTCATCTTCTTCCAGCCCAGGACCGAAACTCCCAGAAGTATGGCTATCCACACGAACCCTACAGCGAGGCTCTGCAATATCATAGAGTTGCTTATTGTTCCCAGGAATGTAGAGGCGGGGAAGTAGAACATGCTCGGGAGTGGCGAGAGGTACAGTATGTTCTGCGCCCACTGCGGATAGAAAGTCAAGGGAGCCACCATGCCACCGAGTATGCTTATCAGAGTGAAGACTATCGACACAAGGCCGTAGATGTTGGTAAGGTATATCGCGGCAAGCCCCACGAGGAAGCCGAAGAGGTTTATTATGCAGAACGCCATCACCACCTCAACAAGGAAGGCGGCCGCCTGCCACAGCCCGAGCCCCGCATGCGCGATGAACAGAGCGGCTATGAAGAACAGCACTGCAGGCACGCTGAACAGCGAGAAAGAGTCAGCTATGGTGCCAAGCACTAGCTGGATCGGGTACTTTATCGGCTTGAGCATCGCGGTGCCTATGGAGCCGTCGTTGATCGAGTTCATCATCTGGTCGTCTATGTTGGTGCCGACGATGAAGTTGAGTCCCCCAATTACTATGAAGTAGGCGTAGATCGCTGGAAGGCTGAGCCCTTTTATCTGCGTAGAGCCAGTGGCCGCGTATATCGCGGTCCAAACAGCTATCATCACCGCGAAGCCAAGAACTGTGAACAGCACGCTGAGGCTCATATCGACCTTGTAAGCGTACAGGCTCTTCTGCGTGACCCTGAAGTGGGCGATGTACCTGCTCAGGTCAAGTTGCATACCTACCACCCCTCCTCTTCCCCTTCTCCAGCTTCCTGTACAGCTTGGAGAGTATGTAGCTCAGGTCCACCTCGCTTACGCTGTAGTCCATCACCCTATCGTTGTTGAGCAGGCTCATCATCGCCCTTGACTTTATCGCCCTGTGGGGCACCTCCAGCTTCAGCACATTGGCCTCCCTCTCAAGCACCTTGCCCATCTTCACCTTGGCCGGCGCCCTGCCGTCGAACTTCAGCGTTATGTACCTCTTGTCGCCGAACAGCTTCTCAAGGTTCTCCTTCGTGTCGTCGAATATCTTCTTGCCCTTGTCGAGCATGATCACCCTCTCGGCGATCGCTATGTCCTCCACTATGTGGGTGGTGAGTATGAACGTGGTACCGAACCTCCTCTGCATCTCAGATATGGTCTCCCTGAGCGCCAGCTTCGAGGGTAGGTCCACCCCTATGGTGGGCTCGTCGAGGAAGACGATCTTGGGCATGTGCAGGCATGAGGAGACGAAGTTGCACTTCATCTGCTCCCCGAGCGACATCTGCCTGACCTGTCTCTTGTATACGTCCCTGAGCTCCAGCCTGTCCACAAAGTAAGCGAGCCTCTTCTCGTAGGTGCCATCGGGCACCTGATATATCTTTCTGTTGTACTCGAAGGCGTCAGACGCAGGGAGGTTCCAGAACAGCTGGCCGTGCGCCCCGAGCACCACGCCAATCTCCATTGCAAGCTTTATTCTGTCCTTCCACGGATCCAGCCCGAGCACCCTTATCTCTCCAGAGTCTGGGAACAGTATCCCTGTCATTATCTTGGTCAGAGTGGACTTGCCACTGCCGTTCTTACCTAGCAGCGCGACTATCTGGCCCTTGGGCACCGAGAAGCTCACGTCGTCGAGCGCCTGCTTGTAGAAGGTCCTCCTCCTGAGCGAGGCTAGGAGTATCTTCTTGCCCCTCAGCGACTCGTGGGTCTTGAACCTCTTGCGAAGCCCCTCTGCAACTATGGCGTCTTCCATCCATTCCAACCTCTAGACTAGAGTTGTACCAGAAGTACTGTGGAATACGCATTTTTATCGCTTTTGTCCGCAGCGCACCACTATTTATAAACCGAAGCCGAATATTGTGCAGGTGCCCCTGTAGTATAACTTGGATAGAATGCGAGCTTGCGGAGCTTGAGATTCGGGTTCAAATCCCGGCAGGGGCGTCTCGCTGCGGCTACACCACTGACGTCACTGCAAATATCAGCAAGACCGCGGCAAGCATCGGCAGCATCATCCTCCAGTACTCGTGCTCGAAGGTCTCCCTGAGCAGGCTCGATGCCCCCAGGTAAAGGAACTCGCCAGTGAATATTGCCAGTATTATAGCAAGATATGATTCCGGTATGTGGGCCGCGTATGTGGAAAGGACGCCAATGATCGGCGCGAGCGCATCGAAGAAAAGCCAGATGACCGCGTTCCTGACCTTATGCTTGTTCCTAAACATCATGGTCACCGTGTTTATCCCGTCGTTGAAATCGTGGAATATCACAGCGAAGGCCACTATCACGCCGATCGCGGCGTTCACCTGGAACGCGACCCCTATGGCGACGCCGTCGAGGAAGCTGTGTATTACCAATCCGGTGGCTCCCACGGGCCCCATCATGTGCGCCTTCTCCTCCTTCTCGCCCTCATGGAAATGGTGCGTTAGGAAGAATCGCTCCAGGAAGTTGTAGAAGAGGTACGACGCCACGAGCGCTATCATGAGGTACCTTACCGGTATGCCCAGTGTGCCCGCGATGCTGAGGCTCTCGGGGAACAGGTCAAAGAAAGCTATCGCGACAAGGCTTCCTGCTGCGAACGCGAAGAAGTACGGCAGGAACTTCCTAAGCCTCACTGCGAAGATCCCGCCAATGGAGGTGGATACGAACGCCGCAAAGCCGAGCAAGAGCACTATGTATTCCATAAAACCACTATATTAATAACTAAATCCTAAAAAGTTATTAACTACGATATTAATAAACCTTTCGCTATAAGTTATTAACATCAGTAAACGCGGACGTTTATTAATCTTGCCCGCCAATGTATTGTGATAAGTGATTGAGTGAGGATACTCAGCATCTCCATCGACAAGGAGGCAATGAAGCAGCTGGATGCTGTCCAGAGGCAACTCGGCATAAAGAGCAGATCGAAGCTGCTTAGGAATGCTATACTCAACATGCTCAAGGAGTACGAGACCCTTGAGTCGCTCTCTGGAAACATAGAGGTCATATTCCTGCTAACGTACAAGGAATCGGAGAAGAACCACGTCTCCGATATGCTGCACAGGTTTGAGGACTACATAAAGACCGACCTGCACCAGCACAGGCACGGAACGTGCATAGACGTGCTCAACGTAGAAGCCAGCGCCAAGACTGCAAGGGAGCTGTTCGCTGCGCTGAAGGGAAGCAAGTGCATATACTCGGTGACCTACTCGGTAATCAAGGACACCAAGAAGTAAGGGCGATACCATGATAAAAAAGATAAACGACTTCGTATGGGAGATTGGCACAAACGAGCGTGAGGGCATGAACGTACCCGTGCGCATCTA
>JAGWFU010000040.1 GCA_028867845.1 Microcaldota archaeon
CTGCCTGCCAGGTATGTACTCGATCACCTGTCCCTTGAATCCCTGCGTTGCGCTGTACACCAGCGTAGCTGGAAACGGTATGGAATTGGGCACCAGCCTATGCATCCTCTCCAGGTCTGCGAACTGCATCAGTGTCTCAGTCTCATCTGCTACCTTCAGGAATAGTTTGTGGCTTATCTGGCCGTATCCTCTGCCTCCTCTTCCCCAAACCGATTCGAGGTTCGTTATCTCCGTCCTGGTAAGCGATGCGCTCTCGTGGACCATGAGGGTGGAGCCTCTCCTTATCGGCCTGAAGCTCTCCAGCTCCGGGCGCAGAGAATCAGCCTTGCCGCTGGTTATGGAGTGCATCTGGCAGTCACTTGGTGAGCTTCAGCTCGAATCCGCTGGGCAGCGAGGCCTCGGGTATTATGTGCCTCTTGTTGTGCCACACTATAGCCTGGAACCTGTTCCATGCGAAGCTGAAGAGGAAGCTGTCCTTGAGTATGCCGTCATGGATGATGAAGTCATCACCGACCTTGGTGTGGCGTAGGAACAGCCCGTGCGCCTCCTCGGCGTGCCTTGTCGCGCCTGACCTGCTCATCACTATCTTTACCCCTGTTATTATCCTGTCCTCGTTCCTTATTATCTTCCCTATGGCCTCCCTGTCCCCTCTGCTTATAGTGGCCATCCTGCTCTCCCCGTAGAAGTCCAGCATGTAGAGGTCAGCCTTGAGCAGGTTGAATACTCTCCTCTCCCCTGCGGCCAGCCCCTTCGGGTTCCTGAGCATCTGCAGGCTGTGGCTCAGCGACGGGGAGTGGTTGATCTTCGCTATCACCGACCTCTCCATCGCCGATACGTTGTCGCCCAAGCTTATCTCACAGCTTGTCGCCTGGTTCACTACCTTCTTGATTCTTAGGCCGTCCTCGGACCACTGCTGGCTCGATATCTGCTGTCCCGGTGTAATGTCTCTTGTCTGCATGGTAATCTCACTAATTAGCGCCTGAGTTTCCTTATCCTTTCCATCGCGTGCTCAACGTACTTGTTGAGGCAGGCACTGTACTCCAGATCACTGCTTGCCCTCATCTCCTCCCTGGCGATGTTGATCCCCGCTAGGTTGAAGTGGAACAGGCCGTCGACGGGATTGTCCTTGAACGCCTTTATCTCGCTCTTGAAGCCTTCATTTGATGTCTTGGTTATCACCGCACCGAACCTCTCCGCGCCCCCCGAGGTAAAGGTGTGGTAGCTGACCTGCAGCAGCGCATTCGGTTTTGTGTAGGGGGTTATTACGTCCCTCTCTGACTCGCTGCAGTTCCACCAGCCTCCCCAGTGCTTTATGCTCTCCACCCTAAGGTCGTAGCCGTGCGGATCCCCAAGCAGGTTGAGGTTGCGCGAGTATATGCTGTTCGAGTCCTTGGCTCTCAATCGTACGCTTTGCATTGAATACACTGTCTTGCGGTTAGCCTATCATTTGTTGTGGCGGTAATTTAGCTTTTTCGTGCGGCGCTTTGCAGTCAGGTTCAGCTCTTGAGCCCCCATATGAGAAGCTCGGCATTTCTGACATC
This sequence comes from Microcaldota archaeon, assembly GCA_028867845.1. Classification (GTDB taxonomy): domain Archaea; phylum Micrarchaeota; class Micrarchaeia; order Micrarchaeales; family Micrarchaeaceae; genus JAGWFU01. The sequence goes on from JAGWFU010000040.1 coordinate 1,542, forward strand.
AATGCCCTGCATCAGGGTGCCCACTACCTTGCCCTCGCCGCCGTCGTTTATGTGCAGCGGGTCTGAGCACTTGACTACGAACCCAAGCTTCCCGTCGACGCTGATGCCCACATTCCTGTCGTTTATGTCGCCGTGCATCAGGTTCGCCTTGTGGTAGTTGGAGATTGCCTCCATCAGCTGGTTCCCCATGTCTACGGCCGCAGCAGTGACTATCTTTCTGTCCATCCTGGCCTTGAACTGCCCGATGGTCATGGAGACCCGCTCCCTTGAGTAGCCTATCAGCTTGCCGTTTGGCCCCTCTATCCTCAGCAGTGGCTGTGTGGTGTGTACGGAATCCGCAGCGTGCAGCCGTTCCAGCAGCGTCAGCTCGGAATCGAAGTCGGTGAACTTCACGCATACATCCTTGCTTATCGCCACGACATTGCCCGAAGGCGATAGCTTGATCGGCTCCTTGTAAGCCTCGCTCGCGCCGCCGCCCTTCCTTATTATCTCCTGCGCGGACGCCTTGACGTGCTCAAGGTTCCACGCGGCCTTAATCGTTGTTTCCATTGGAATCGTAATCTCACGTGCCGGTCGGGATCTCGTACCTCTCTATTAGGCGCTCGCCGATCTCGTCGATCGCGGGTATCGCGGTCACAAGCAGGTCGCGCTCGGCGTCTATGTCCTCCCTCGGCTTTATGCCGATCTTCTCCAGCACCCTCGGCAATCCCTTTGCCTTGACGTAGGGCAGGACGTTTATCACCACGTATGCGCTGTCCCTTAACGTTATAGTGAAGCCCAGCGTCTCGCCATCCCATACTGTAGCCTTGGCGAATCTCTTGGTGTACTCCTCGCTGCGCAGCTCCAGCGCGCCCTTTGAGAGGCGGCCGAATCTCGCCGCCAGTCGCGCCTCTATGTAATCAGCGACCTCGGACAGCTTCTCGGGCTGCATGTCGAGCCTCACCTTGTACGAGTACGAAGGCTTGGTGCGGCCCCCCTGGCCTACCGATAGCTCTATCCTCGGCATGCTCTGGCCCACCAGCTCGTCGTACCTCTTTATCTTCAGGCCCCTCTCCATTATGAACTGCTCCACGCCCTTGCGCTCCACCTCCATCTGCTTGTAGCGTTCCATGACCTTTGTGTAGTCCTCTATCTTCGCGCTTATCGATTCGACTGTCATCCTGTCGCCGCGCAACTTTGCCGCAGCGAGGGCCTCGCGCTGTGCCGTGAGCCACGGCCCCAGGTTCTTCAGATAAAAGTCGTAGGGCTCCCGCTCTACCCTCGTCAACTCCTCCCTCGACCGTGTGGGGATGCTCCTCTTGTCGGCGAAGTCTTTCGGCTTCGTGATATCGCTGTCCATTTACAGTTATAGGGCCGTTTTTAATATATAAAGGTTGTCCGATAGCTTTATAAATGGGAGTGTCTGGCCACGAGGGAAGTAGCGCTTCCGCTAATGCGTTCTGGAAAACAAAAAGAAAAAGAGGGGGCGCGAAGCGCGCCCCGAATTGACCGCTACTCTGGCTTCAGCACGGGTTGTGCGGCGTCATGCAGCTTACCGTTATGCTGAGCATGTCGCCGTTCGAGAAGGTCGCGTTGTGCGTCAGGTTGAGGTTTACCAGCCTGACTGCGGACACTCCGTACTCGTCGTTGTGCAGGTCGCCCAGAGCCTGTATCGGGAAGGTTCCCGCCTTAGGCCCGTTGCTCGTCAGGGTCGGCACTGTCAGCCACGACTCTGTCCCAGCACCAAGCTGGCTCGAGTTGACGAACTGCAGCTGCACCTCTCCTGGCGCCACTCCGCTCGCCGCTATCCTGGCGTTGAACTCCAGGTTGGCAGAGCCTCCGAGGCCGGCTATGTCGTAGACAACCCTGGATGAGTTGGCCGGCAGGACGAATCCCTGCAGGTTCACTATGGAGACGCCCGTCTGGTGGCTCGTGTTCTTCGAGCTCAACAGCCACGCCTGCATAGCGCTCAACTGGTTCTGCACCGCCGTCACGTTAGCCGCAACCCCAGCGTTTGACCACTGGACCGCGGGAGCCTGCGCGCCTTTCATCGCGCTTATCTGGCTGGACAGCAGGGCTACTGATGCAACGATCAGTATTATCACTACTATTCCTATTCCTATCTGTATATTTTCTGAGGCCATGTTCATACCCCTTGCATATCATACAATCGTCATCCTTAAAAAGCCACGCCCGGGGTTCGGCGCGGGCGGGTGCAGGTCTAATCAGGCATAAATACCTTTCTTCCTTATGGATACTGTTAGCTCGGCTGGCTGGTCTGATGGCGAAAGTTCTTGGAAACGGAATCGGCGGAATGCAAGTGCCTGCTGGGATCAAGTCCCAGGGCACGCTGATAATAATAGGCTGGCTGGTCCTGGTCACGGTGATCGTCCTCATCGTGCTGTTCCAGCTGGGCTTCGGCAACCCGGCCAAGATAGTTGGCCCGACGTGCGTCACGCAGCCAGGTTTTGTCTGCAGCGCCCCCAGCATGAACACCACAGGCATGGTCAAGGTACAGTTCGGCCAGATAGTGTACAGCCAGATAGTAATAACCGGGGTGGGGTGCAGCAAGAACCTCACGGGGTTCACCAACACCTCTGCGACATACGTGGTCGTCAACTCGGGGCAGACCACAACGCTCGAGTTCCCATGCCCGCAGCCTGCCGCGGTGGGCAATGTCTTCTCCGGCTACCTGTGGATAACCTACGACGCGGGGACCAGCACGGGCCTGCTGATGCAGTTCGGGAAGGTGATAACGAGCGTGACAGCGCCGAGCGACTTCATAGTCTACTCGGACCATACTGCAACTGTGACACATACGATTAACCAGGATGGAGCAATGATGTGGTGAGATGAACAAGGGAATAGCAATAGGGATCGTGATAGCTGTCGTCGTGATAGCGGCAGTGGGCTACGTAGCGCTCGGAGGGAGCGGAATCCTCGCGCCTGGCGGCACCACTACCATCGGCTCTGGAGGAAGCACCACGATAGCGGTCAACAACACGGTATCGAACTACGTCTACTGCGTGGGCACCCAGGGCACGCCACAGCAGAACCAGAGCTACTACGCGCCCATATACACTAGCGGGCAGCTGGGCAAGTGGACTCTCACCACGCCCTACCCGATACCCCATACGTTCGCCGGATGCTCCATATACCAGGGGTACATATACTGCGCGGGCACATTCAGCAACACCCAGAACCAGTTCAGCTCCACCTATTTCGCGCCGGTGGGACCCAGCGGAATAGGCCAGTGGCAGCAGACGGCCAGCTACCCCATACCGCTCTACAACGCCGGCTGCACGGCCTACAAGGGATACCTCTACTGCGTTGGCAGCCAGTACGGCGCCATGTCCGAGGTGTACTACACCAAGCTGAGCAGCAGCGGGATGGAGAACTGGACACAGACCACGAGCTATCCCGAGATGGCCCACGACTCCAGCTGCATAGCGTACAACAACACGCTCTACTGCATAGGCATAGGCAACTACCCGTTCACCAGGGCCTACTACGCCAACATAAGCCAGACCAACGGCTCTGTAGGCAACTGGAGCAGGCTGACCAACTACCCGGTCCCCAAGCTGAACGCGGGATGCAACGAGGCCAACGGATACATATACTGCGTAGGGACCAGCGGCACCAGCGCGCAGAACGAGTCCTACTACGCGCCCATAACGCCCAAAGGGATAGGCAACTGGACGAAGACCACTGACTACCCGATACAGGCATCGTTCGCCGGCTGCTTCGTTAACGGCAACTTCATATACTGCGTAGGGTCGTCACAGCCAGGCAACGC
>JAGWFU010000041.1 GCA_028867845.1 Microcaldota archaeon
TAAGTCGTGGATAGTTATTTATATGTTCCAAGGACAGGGCGTAGTATATAAATATTACATCCAACGTTTAGCTTAGTGGTAGATGATCGATATGGCAGGTGCAGAAGCAAAGGGGCCAAAGGACTGGGGGCACCGAATTGCTGAAGAGCAGGTTGAGGAGTTCAATAGGCGTATGGCGGAAAGAGCAGCCAAAAAGACAAGGCAGAGGGTAGGCTTTGACTTCGACGGGACAATAGCCACAATACTAAATCGCCAGGTTGCCAAATTCAATGAGCAGATGAGGAGAGTGTTCGGGGAGGCGGCCGAGGGCAAGGTGATGAATCCTGGAGACCTGAAGATGGAAGGGGTATGGTATGTAAATTACGGGCTTACCGCTGGAATGCTCGAAACACTTTACAAGAAGGCGTTCAGGGAGCTGTTTGAATCGGAGGGTAATAAGACGGACATAGCCTTGGTAAAAAAGCCGGAGCTCTTCATCAAGGTGCTTACTGAATGGTTCCCTGAGAGCGGGATAATAAGCGCTGCGCCGCACTGGTTTGAGGACCTCGTTAAAGCTTACATAAGGAAGACAATCGGAGAAACTTACGTACGCACCAACGAGGAGACTGGAGAAGAGGAAAATGCCAAGATACCGATAGATGTGGAGACGGTGCAATCGAGCCAGGATAAGTTCAACGCGGACCAGACAAGGTACAACATACTTATAGACGACAATAGGACCATGACAAAGAAATTCATACTATCTTGGTATGGCCGGCCTGATGAGGACTACAAGCAGGCGGAGAAGTGGGTGCTGTTGATAGATCAACCTTACAACCAGACGCTTCAGATTCCAAAGGAGCTGCAGGAGGCAGGATTGGTCAGGAGAGTGAAGGATATTAACGAGGCGCTTGAGACGATGCACATACTGCATGAGCTCAGGAGTGCAGAGGTACAGAGCGAATTGGATAGGTTGATCCATGAGGAATTGGAGAGGCTCAACAGCGCTCAAAGCAGTGGTGCACGAAGGATAACAGAGCAGGATCTGGAGACAGGCACTATTGGTGTCCTGATCCAGGAGGCATACAAAAATGCGAAGCACGGGGAAAACGGCACGGTGAAGGAGTTGGGCGAACATAAGGCCGTGGGCTTTGCTGATGGTATAACGGTGGGTACGCTCATAGCAGCTGCACATAAGGAAGCGGAGTCGCTAAGAAAGGCTGAGGAGAAGTTGGAGAAGGAGAGCAATAGGAAGCCGCTCGCGAGGCAAGCGATACCTGACAAGTCAACAGTACCCGCACCTCAGCAGCCGCAGCCTAAGAAGATAAACAAACAGGCCATATAGCACAGGTTTCTTCTTGCTAGGATTGCGGCGGCTGCGCCAAGCTTAGACCTTAATCTCTCCCTTGTTTATCTTGGCGATTACGACTCTCGGGTCCTCGCCCTCGACCTTTACTCCCATGCTCTTGCATGTGCCGATTATCTGCTTCACCCTGGCCGCCATAGTGTTGCCGAACATCTTGGCCTCCTTCGCCTGGGCTATCTTCTTAAGCTGCTCAATGGTTATGTTGCCCACGTTCTCTTCCTTGGTCTTGGCCCCTGACTGTATGCCAAGCTCCTTGAGTATCAGAGCGCTTGTAGGTGGCGCTCCAACTTCTATCTTGTAGCTCTTTGTCGCAGGGTCCACTATGACCTTAACCGGTATCTTTATCCCGGCGAACTGCTTGGTCTTGTCGTTTATCTCAGCGACTATGCCGTTTATGTTCACGCCCAGAGGCCCAAGCGCAGGGCCCAGAGGAGGTCCTCCAGATGCCTTTCCCCCCTCAATCAGTCCCGCTATTACTATGTCTGCCATATGATCTCCATTATCCCTTGTCTGCCTTTTGTATAACCTTTGCAGTGTTCATCTTTGTCGTGATAGGTATTGGCACCACTACATCCATAAGCTCGACGGTTATGTCGTCCTTGAGGTCGTCCACCTTGAGCACCTTCGCCTTGTAGCCCTTGAACGGCCCGCTCGTGAACTCTATTGTGTCGCCCCTCTCTATGCCTACGGCGTGGCTCCTTACCTCTATGAGCTTGTTTACCTCCTCCTCTTCCAGCGGCTTGGGCAGTATTCCCCTTATGTTGCGCCCCTTTGTTATGTACTGCCTGACAGCGACCTCGTCCTCCGCCTCGACGATTATGTAGCCCCTCATCCCCTCCACTACGATTATGGAGTAGATCGGGATCTCCGGGCTCATCTTGTTCTGCAGCATGTTGGCCGCGATCCTCTCCTGGCCAGAAGTTACCTTGACAACGAAATACACGATAATCACTTTGAAGGAAAGAGGGGATAGCCCCAGCTATGTCCTATTTCCACTAAGTATTAAGTAGGGAAAGGCTAAAAAGCCTATCTATGGCAAGGGGATACGACCTGCTCGGCAACATAGCCATAATAGAGGAGGAGAGCAGGGCTGATGAGAGGAAGAAGGCCAAGGAGCTGCTCAGCACGCACAAGCAGATAAGCACTGTACTGGCGAAGGCTGGAGCAGTGACAGGCATCTACAGGATACGCAAGGTCAGGTACGTTGCAGGCAAGAAGAACTACATAGCGGACTACAGGGAGAACAACTGCCTCTTCCGCTTCGACGTCAGGAAGACCTTCTTCTCCAACAGGCTCTCGTTCGAGAGGACGAGGATACTCGGGCTTGTGAAGCCAGAGGAAGACGTGATGGTGATGTTCGCCGGAGTGGGGCCGTTCGCAATAGAGATAGCAAAATCTCAGAGAAAGTCCACTGTGCGTTGCATTGAGCTGAACAGGGACGCCTACAACTACCTGCTAGAGAACGTAAGATTGAACAAGGTCAAGAACGTCACAGCACAGTGCGGAGACGTGAAAAAACTTTCGAAGAAGAACGAGGGCTTCGCGGACAGGGTGGTGATGCCCATGCCCAAGACAAGCCTCTCCTTCCTTGACGATGCGCTCCGTGTGTCAAAGAGGAAGTCTGTAATCCATCTGTACACCTTCGGGCCAGCAGAATCAGTGGTCAAAAACACAAAGAAGGCGATAAGGGAGCACGCAAAGAAGAATAGGTACTCCGTTAAATTCCTCAGCGACAGGGTGGTGAGGCCCTACTCAGCAATGGAGACAGAGATTGTGCTGGACTTCACCGTAATCAAGAAATGACGAGGGCGAACAATAGGCATAAATAGCTTGTCAGGGGAATAAAATCAGGCACCAGAACAGGTAGGTTATGTTGGATAGCGTAGCTAGCGTCACGACGTACAAGGAGCTTGACCTTCAGGACCTGGTCAAGAACGCCACATGGAGAGAGCTTCTGATGGACCTGATAGACACCCACCAGATAGACCCTTGGGACATAGACATAGTCAAGATAGTGGACAGCTATGTCGCTGTGGTCAAGAAGATGAGGATAATGGACCTCCACGTGCCGGCCAACATCATACTCGCGGCATCTATTCTACTGAGATTCAAGAGCGACAGCATAACGATATTCGACCCGGTCGAGGCAGTGGAGGAAGAGGTGCCGCTGGAGCACCAGCCAAGGATTCTCCCTGAGGTCCCTGCGCTGATGCCGAGGGCAAGGCTGCAGCCAGGCAGGAAGATAACGCTAAACGAGCTCATGGACGCGCTCAACCAGGCGATAAAGCTCAATGAGAGGAGGGAGAACGTGCTGAGGGAGAAGTTCACCCCTGTCGAGCTCTTAGTGAACAAGGACGACATAGACGAGAAGTCCACGATCGTGTTCCAGATAATAGGCAAGTTCACCGATACTGAGGGGCTCGCTAACTTCACAGACGTAGCCAAGAACTTCGGGACCATGGACAAGGTGCTGCTCGACCTCTTCGTGCCGATGCTGTTCCTTGCGCACAAGGGCCAGCTGACGATGATACAGGAGCAGTTCTTCGGAGAGATAATAATAAGGGTAAACGATGATCCAAATGGCAGAGACGCGGGCTAAGAATCCTGAGCACAAGAGGATAGCCGAGGCCGCGCTCTTCGTCTCCGGCAGGGCTCTTGACGTCAACGACCTGGCGAGGGCTATGGGCGTAATGTCCATAGGCTACGTGAGGGAGCTGATGGAGGAACTCATAACCGACTACAACAGCAGCACCAGCGCGTTCATGGTGGAGAAGCTGGGGGACAGGTACACCCTGGGCATAAAGCAGCAGTACGTGGAGAAGGTGAGCTCGCTGGCGGGGGCGCCGGACATATCAAAGGGTGCGCTGAGGATACTCGCTTACATAAGCAAGAACGAGCCGGTCATGCAGAGCAGCATAGTGAAGGCGTTCGGCTCCACGACCTACGAGTACATGAAGGAGCTGATGGAGAAGGACTTCATAAAGAGGAGTCCGGTGGGCAGGACGAAGAAGATAGAGACGACGCCCACGTTCAGGGAGTACTTCAACATCTGATTAGTAAGTCGGGTTCTGCTCCTCTACGCCCTCCTTCCTGTTTATGTAGAGCGCAGCAACAAAGAGGAATGACGAGAGCCTGTTGAGGTATCTTACAGCCTCCGGGTTTACTGCTTTGTCTCCTGCTCTTATGACTGAGCGTTCCGCCCTCCTGCATATGGACCTGGCGAGATGCAGGTACGCGCCCCCTGCAGATCCTCCTGGAAGGACAAACTTTTTTAGCTCGGGAAGCGTGCTGGACAGCTCTTCGATGCCGTTCTCCAGCTCCTTGACGGATTCCGCATCGACTGATTTTGCCGGCTTTGCCGTACCGTGCGCAGCAGATGCCAACTCTGCCCCGACCGTGAACAGCTTGTTCTGCACGTTCTGCAGCATGTCGGCGAGGTGGTCGTCGGTGGAGTTGGTTATCGCGACGCCTATAGCGCTGTTCAGCTCATCAACGTCGCCTATCGCCTCGAATATCGTATCGGACTTTGGCGCCCTGCTGCCACCTATCAGGCCCGAATGTCCTGAATCCCCGCTGCCGGTGTAGAACCTGGGCATGTTACTACTTGAACAGTAAATATTATTAGATGATTGCACACAATTACTCTACAATGGGCTCGTAGTCGAGTGGTAAGACGTCTCTTTCACAGAGAGAAGACCCGGAGTCCGATTCTCCGCGGGCCCATTTTCGGAAAGGCTTATCTAATTTCTCAACCCTATCTTATCCGATGATTAGATGAGGATAGGAATGCTGGGCACGGGAATGGTTGGGGCAGGGCTGAGCACCAAGCTGGTGCAGCTCGGCCACGAGGTCAAGATGGGTTCTAGGAGCGGGAACAACCCGAA
>JAGWFU010000042.1 GCA_028867845.1 Microcaldota archaeon
GAGGAGGGGCTGAGGAAGCAGGGCATAAAGGGCACGGCGATAGACTTCGTCCAGCGCATGATGACAGCGGCCGCGATGATGGCCGGAGTGATAGGCATCGCCACCGCGATCCTGCTGGCCAGGCTTGCGCTGCCAGGGGTCGAGGCGGTGATGTTCGGCATACTCATCGGCATAGCCATATTCTACGTGATGTTCAACACGTTCCTCAACTTCCCTTCGAGGAAGGGGAAGCAGGCATCGAAGAGCATAGAGAGGGACATACTCTTCGCGACAAGGGACATGATAATATCCCTCAGGTCGGGAATGCCGCTCTTCAACGCGATAACAGCTGTGAGCAGCGGGTACGGCGAGGCGAGCAAGGAGTTCCAGAAGATAATAGAACGAGTGCAGCTAGGCACCTCGCTGCAGGACGCCATAGACCAGACTGTGGCGGAGTCGAGGAGCAAGTCGTTCAGGAGGATCATGCTCCAGGCCGCCGTCAGCATAAGGGCCGGAGCCGACGTCATAGCCGCGCTGCAGAGCGTGATAGACCAGCTCGCGCAGGAGAGGATAATAGAGCTGAGGAGGTACGGGCAGAGGCTCAACGCGCTCGCGATGTTCTACATGCTGTTCGGCATAATACTGCCGAGCATGGGAATAGCGGTCGCCACCATACTCACCACCTTCATAGCGATATTCACTGTCACCCCAGCCGTGCTCGCGGCGGCGCTGGTGTTCGTCATCTTCCTGCAAGTTATATTCCTGCAGCTGATAAGGTCCTCGAGGCCGGTATTCGCAATGTGATCCCATGGCGCAATCAACAAACACCAGATTCGAGAGATACGTGCCCATCGGGATAGTGCGAATGATATCCAGGGAGGCCCAGATGGCGGGGCTGAGGAGGAGCGCCAACCAGGTGCTCCAGATAATGGCGCTCGGCTTCGTGGCATCCGCGGTGCTCGGCACCATAATCCTGCTGGTCCTGCACTGGGGCATAGGCGCCCCTGTGGTGGGCATAGTGGCGGGCGCGGTATTCGTGGTCGTCGTCTACATGATAATAGAGTACATGATAGACTCCAGGAAGAGCAAGCTGGAGGAGATGTTCCCCGACTACCTGCAGATAGCGAGCGCGAACCTGAGGAGCGGAATAGCGCTCGACAGGGCGATGCTGCTCGCCGCGAGGCCTGAGTTCACCTTCCTCAGCGACGACATAAAGGAGATGAACAGGAAGATATTCAGCGGTGAGACCTTCGAGGCCGCGCTCAAGGACTTCTCGGCCAAGTACAGGTCGTACGAGCTCAACCACGCTGTGCGAATGATGTTGGAGGCGCTCAGGTACGGAGGGGCGATGGCAGACCTGCTGGAGCACATATCCAGGGATTTGAGGAACCAGCAGCTGATACAGAAGGAGGTCGCAGGGCAGCTGTTCATGTACAGCATATTCATAGCCTTCGCGGCGCTCATAGCTGCGCCTGTGCTGTACAGCCTCACGAGCCAGATGATAGTTGTCACGGACACCGTCTGGAAGGGGATACTCACCGCAAACCCTGGAGGACTGCCCACTACTGGCATATCCTTCCTGAAGCCCTCGCCGCCGAAGATAGACCCCAGCACCTACCACACGTTCTCGCTTATCTCCATAGCAGTGATAACAGGGTTCGCCAGCCTGATAATGTCCGCTATAACATCCGGCTCGGCGCTCAAGGGGCTCAAGTACCTGCCCGTGTTCATGCTAATAGGATTCGTCATCTTCTTCATAGGCCAGGCGTTCATAGGCTCGCTGTTCTCCTCACTGGGAGGGATATGAACAGCGGCTTGGCAGCCCTACAACGAAAGAGGAAAAAGGAAAAGGTAAGAAGGGGCAAGTAATCCTTTTACTTGCCCGCCTTCTCAGTCAGGTTTGCGCTCATCCTTCCAAGCAGGTATATGGCGCATACAGCTATTCCCGTCACTATTATAGCGTAGGCAAGCTGCGCTACTATGGCGGTTGATGTCCCGAAGAATTGGGTGAAGATGTTCTGTATCGCCGCGTTCCACGCCAGCGCCGCCACAAGCCCGAATGCAGCCGTCATCAGCGCCGACAGCTTAGTCACGAACTCCATGTGCAGCCTTGTCTTGTTCTTGTCGTCTTTCATGTTATCATCTGAGCGTCACGGCTGCGTGTAGTACACGCCGCACTGGTTCTTGATGCTGTTGGATATTGTGCATGTTATGGTGTTGGACATCATGTAGCCCGTGTTGAGGCTGTTCGCTACGTCGACGCTCTGGTTGATTGCTGCAACAGAGGCAGGGCCGGCGCCGTTGAGCGGCCAGACGTCGTTCGCAGGCAGCCCGGCAACGCTGTCGTTCTGGTACAACTGCTGCGCCTGCGCAGCCGTTAGCGCGGCCCCCGAATAGAACTTCACGTCGGAAAGGTAGCCGTTGTAGTAGCCGTTGTTGTCTCCAGCGCCGCTGCAGCCATTGCACGCGTCGGTTCCGAACATCATGGCGCTGGCGCCTGCACCTAGCGTGGCACATGTGCTAGTGCAACTTCCCATCAAAGTGCCATTAATATAAAGATACCAATTTGACCCATCGAATACTCCTGTTACGAAATGCCACTGATTGTTGGCTGTGCCTGCGGAGCTAGAAGCACCATTACAGTTGGTATTGCAGCTCTTGAACTGCATATCTCCAGAAGAAAACTCAAACCACCAGTTCGCTCCAGAATTTACCGGATTTGTGTTTGCTAATACGAATGTACTTGAACCGCCTTCGGATTTGGGATACATCCAAAACGACACGCTGAATTTTGATGGGTTGAAAATCAGCGACGGGTTGGTTTGCATGTAGCCGTAGTTGCCTGTGCAGCCACCGGCGCCTGCTGAACCGGTGCAGCCAAATGCGGCCACGTTGGGGATTGCAGCATCGGAGAGATGGAACGCCGCGGCTCCGCTTGATGTCCCAGTGGTCTGGTTGGTGTACTGGGTGGTGTATGCGGTATACGTGTTCAGCATGTTGTTCTTGCTGTTCACGTAGTCCGTAGAGTTGCCGTTCAGAGGCCACCAGTCTGTCAATGTGTTGATCGGTATGGGCGGCCCATTGATGCCCCCCCTATAGAGCGCCTGGAGCTGCTGTGCGGTAAGGACGGAGTTGTACAGCTGTATGTCCGCCACAGAGGCGTTGGAGCAGGCCGCGCCGAAGCTAGAGGACATCTGGCCGTGTGCTATGCTTGCCGCCTGGCCCAGGGTGGCTGACTCGGACTGGTTGTTGAGGTATATCGTAGCTGTGCTCCCCGAAACCGTGCCTGCAAGGAAGTTCCACGATTTCAGGTTGAGCGTAGGCCCGGATCCCGGGAAGTAGTCATTTGCCCATGTGGCAAGAGCCGGTCTCAGCGTGCTCTGCGCAACGCCAAGTAGGAAGCTCGATCCTGTACCCGAGTCTGGCCCGTAGTTTATCGGCCACAAGTTGCATCCCGATGCCTCGGCGGAGTAGGGCTTGATCCAGAATACTCCGGTCACCGCGCTGCCTGTGGGGGTGTTGGTCGGATTTGAAACCGAGAGCCCGCTCCCGTACGTGAATTTAGCTGCCCTGCCCGAGTAGTTCCCAGTTATGGGCGACGAGCCTAAGAATAGCGGTGCTATCACTGTGTTGCCGCTGCACGTAGTTAGAGAGGCGCACCCAGGGTTTCCAGCGCCCAAGATCTTGTTGGTCATGTTATAATAGAGGGAGCCGCCGTAGACCGGATCGCCAGCGTAATTGGTCGGCGGTGTGTATACCACATTCGCCGACGCGCCTACCTGTCCGTTGCCGCTGAGGTCATTGGCATTTTCATTGAGCGGCCACCACCCCAGCAGCACCGAATTGCTCGGCGGGGACGCCTCGATCCCATTCAGGTATAGCTGCGCTATCTGGGTAGATGACAGTGCCTGGCCGTATATCTGGACGTCCGCCTCCTTCCCGTTCAAGTTGTAGCTCTGGCCGCAATATCTGCCTATGGTGATGATGCCGCTGCAGATACCGTAATTGTAATTCAGTGTCCCCGACTGCTGCAGGCTGGCGATAAGGGCGCCGTTTTCATAGAAGTTACCTGTTACGCCATTGTAGGTCATTGCAAACTGGGTCCATTGGTTTAGCTGCGGGCAGCTACCACCCTCCATCAAATATTGCGTCCCTGATATATACAGGCTAGCCATAGGAGTGGTGGCGCCGCTATGGGGGTAGCACATATCCAGATAATTTATGTCATCTGATAATATTATGGCCCTGGGATCCTGATCACCTGCTCCTGTCTTCTCCACCCAGACCACCTCTGTGATCTGTCCTGAAGGGTGCAGTATGGCGTTACTCGTCACCACTATATTGGATGCTGGCGTCCCGTCGAACTGCGCCACATCCCTGCTGAATAGGTTGAGCGAGAACATGCCAGCGCTTGATCTCTGGTTCAGGCTCATCTGCCCGTAGCCCAGATAGGAGGGCGCCAGGCTTGAAGGGTAATAGTACCCGTTCTGGATTGCCAACTGTATCGCTGATGCGTTGAGGAGCTCTAGTGCAGGCCCATCTAGTATCGCCGATGTGCCGTTCTGCACCAGACCGAACACGTTAGCCGTGGGCCCGCCCGTTGTCTTTGGATATACTAAGTATGGCACCAGCGGTGTCGCGGTGTTCGCAGTCCCAGTCACAAGCCCAGCCATTCCGCAGACGTTCTGGGGTATGTCCTGCCCGTTGAGCGTCACGAGGATGTAGTTCCCGTTCTGGTAACCCGCCGGCACCCCGGAGCAGGTGGGTGTCCCTGTGTACTCGGTTATCAGCGTTCCAGAGGCCAGCATGAACGGCGAAGAGCTGCCCTGTATCGCCACTGAGTTCCCTATGGGAACAGCCACCGGGTAGCCCGGCTGCGCCCTTATCATGTGAGGGTCGGCCGCCTCCGCATAGAAGAGGTCCTGCGTCCCGTTGAGCGAGGCGCTACCTGTCGCCGATATCGGATATGTTATCGAGCCCTGTGACGAGTTTATTATCGCGAGCGCAGTAAGCGTGGCGTTTACAGCGAACGGGCTGGTCTGATAGACGCTCAGCGAGACGTTTGTCATTATCACGTTGACGTTCTGCGCCTGTGCCTGGGCAATGGTCTCGTTGAGGAAGTTCTTGAGTACGTAGTTG
>JAGWFU010000043.1 GCA_028867845.1 Microcaldota archaeon
TGTCAGCACCTTCCTGTCAGTGAAGTCCCCGTTTATCACCGTGAAGCCTAGGTCCCTGAGGTTGTTTGCCTTATCGATGTCCTTCTCTATTATGACCGCCTTAACCCTCCTCTTGGCCATCTCCTTGCCCAGCGTCTCGCCCAGGTTGGAGTAGCCGCATATTATCACATGGCCATTCATCCTCCTTGCGGAGAGGTTAGATATCCCTGACTTTATGTCGAGCCCTGTCAGGAAGTTTATGAATGATGCGAGCACGAAACCTATTATGACCGCCTTGGCTACGCCGTCCAGCACAGATATCGCGACTATCTCGTAGAACGCCTGGCTGAACTGCGGCACCATCGCGTTTATTATCGCATCAGTGCCTATGCCTGTGCCGTCAAGCAGGGCAGAGAATGTATAGTAGTTCGCCACGTAGAAGTTGTGGGTTATGTAAGTCAGCGCCACGACCGAACCAAGTATCAGCATCGCGGAGACGCCGAGCAGCCCTATTATCACTCTCCCTGCGATCGTACCTGAATCCTGGAGGGGTTTGGCCATCTACACGCTACCCTTTGTCAGCTCCTTCAGTATCTCCTTGCTGGCCACCCTCTGCGGCATGACCACGTAGTCCGCCCCGGCCTCTATAAGCTTCTCCCTGACGAACTCGTCGTTGGCCCTCGCTGATATGAATATCTTCTTGTTGATGTCCCTTGCGGTAAGCACCGAGAATAAGTTCTTCGCGTCGTCATCCAGGACTATCGCTATCGCCCTCGCGGTCTCTATCGATGCCTCCCTGAGGGTCTTGGAATGCGTTGCGTCGCCCTCTATGGCGTCGATGCCCAGCTGCCTCAGCAGCTCTATCTTCTTTGGGTCTGTGTCTATCGCTATGAAGCGGATGTTCCTCTCCACCAGTACCTCCACGACCTTCTGCCCCACAAGCCCGTAGCCGCACACTATGACGTGGCCCGAGATGCTCTTCGCCATCAATCCCACCTATCGATAAGGATAGAGTGAGAAAGAATAAAAAGGGTCGGTATCCCGGCGCCGATGCGTTAGCACCAGTGCCTTACTTCTTGTTTACGGCGCTATTATGGCCGTTAGAGCGCGGCAGGATTCCGCTCGTATAGAGACTGACTAATATGACAGCCATCTTCTCAACTGTTACGTTAGGGGTGGACAGCTCTCTCGGCTCTCCCTTGAAAGGGATGCTGTTGGCACCGCCCTTCAGGAGGTGCCTGTAATAGTTGAAATTCCTACTGTGGCCGTTCACCATCGGGCTCCTAACATCATGCCTTTTCATTACATCCGACATCGCATCATCTTACCACTTTAGTAGGGGTCAAATATATAAAGTTAACCTGCTGCCGCTGAGATTTGTTTTATCAGTAGCTCCAGCCAGATTCGAACTGGCGTTTACGGCTCCAGAGGCCGCCGTCCTTGACCACTAGACGATGGAGCTAGTAGTTACGGTATTAATTTACCATCAACTATTTTATAAATACGTATGGGAGTTTTGGTTCGGGACGCGCAGGCTTTTATTCTGCGGCGTCGCAAATAATCCCATGGCCATGAGGCAGAACCTGCCGCATATGGACGAGATAAAGAACATCGTCGTCGCGGACATCGTGCTCATCATAGCGTTCTCGCTCACAATAGCAGGCGGCCTGTTCTCCGCAGGCTCTTCCGGTTTCTTGACCACCTTCCTCAGCTTCCTTCCGATCGCCGCGCTCGCCGTGACTCTAAGCTTCGTGCTGCACGAGCTGATGCACAAGTTCATGGCGCAGCACTACGGAGCCGCAGCTGCCTTCAAGACCTCTCTGAACGGCCTGATCATAACGCTGCTCACCGGAGCCTTCGGGTTCCTTGTGGGCATACCAGGCGCGACATGGATATTCAGCAACAGCTTCACCAAGAGGCAGAACGGGATAGTATCGCTCGCCGGCCCGCTCACCAATTTCGTGGTGTTCGGCGTATTCGCTGCGCTGTTGTTCACTATCAACCCTCCGCCCCAGAGCTATCTCTACACCGCGCTGCAGTTCACTCTGTTCATCAGCATACTGCTCGCCTTCTTCAACATGCTGCCCATCTACCCGCTCGACGGCAGCAAGGTGCTCGCCTGGAGCAAGCCCGTCTACCTGGTCACGATGGCGGTGATATTCGTGCTCATAGTGACGCTGCACGTAATACCCCTGAGCTACATAATAGTCATGTTCATCATAGCGCTCCTGTTCTCCACCTTCTACAGGTTCGCGCTGTAAGTCCTGAATCCGGATATTGCGCCCTTAGAGGAGATCTTTGCCTTAGTTGCATTGAATCCCCTCGCCCTGAGTGCTTCTACTATGTCCTCCCTGTCCGTGAGCGCAACGGCGAGCCCACCTCCCCCTCCACCGCTCAGCTTCGCGCCGTATGCTCCCATCTTCACCGACAGCTCGACAGCCTCGTCGAGCCTTGGGGTTGAGACGCCGAGCTGCTTGAATATCCCGTGCGATTCCGTCATAAGCCTTCCCAATACGGCCATGTCGCCATTCGATAGGGCGGCAATCCCCTGCCTTGCCCTGGATCCCAGGCCCTCTATCAGCGCCTGCGTCCTGCTTTTGTCCATCTTGTACTGCTCTGCTACAACGCCTATCATCTCCGCGGTGCCCCTCTTCGGTCCGGTGTCTATCAGCACCATCGGAATCTCTCCGGCATGCGCTACTGGCCTGACCGCACCGTTCTCAACTGCCACCACCCCGCCGTAATACGATGCGCCCACGTCAAGTGCTCCTGCATTCTTGTTGAGGTGCGTTATCCTGTCTCCGTCTCTTGCAATGTCAACAAGAGTACCGTCAGGCGACCTGATTCCAAGCGTGGATGCCAACGCAACAGTGAATGCAGTGAAGCACGCGGCGCTGCTGGCGCAGCCGCTTCCCCTCGGTATCTCTGACGTTATGGTAACCCGAGTGCCCAGTAGCTTTGCCCCCTGCTCCTTCTGCAGCCTCCCGGCAATGATTGCGTAGGGAAGCGCCTCCCTGTTCTGTATACTCACATTGCTTACGTAATCCTTGATGTCAGCGGAGACCTTGTATGCAGAGAGCAGCTCATCCAGCCTGCCTGATTCGAAATCGAAAACCGAATCGGATATGTCGCTAAGCCTCACGCTGAACTTCTCGGTTCCGTTAGTGCCTGAGCGCGCGGTGGCGTACAGCTCTACGGCAGCGGAGAGCGCAACGCCCCCGTACAGCACCGCATGCTCGCCCAGCAGCTTTATCGCGCCCGGCGCCCTTGCCATCCCCTCCATGGTATCACTAGTGTGTTCTCGTCAGCACAAATATAAATGAGCCAGTGCTCTCGCTTTTTGACGTAGAGATTAAATCCCCCTTATGTAATCTACTATTAGTTAGTCCCCTCTCAATCTTATACTAGTTACTTCCTTGAGCATATTCCGTTTTAGGTGGCTTCTTATCACCGCAGGATGTCTACCCAGCTCTTCTCCTATGGCATACGGGGGCTTTCCAGCTTTTGCCATATCTATAATCTGAACGGATTCGTCATTGGTTATAGGTTTCATATGCCTTTTCTTGTACGCTACGCCGTTCGTTCTCAAGTATGCCCTAATAGAAACATAGTTCCTCCCAATCTCCTTCGCTATCTCCACAGCTGTCTTGCCCTCCTCCGCCATCCTCTTTATCTCCCTCCGCTCATGATCTGTAATGCGCGAAAGCTCTTTCTTAAACGGCACGTCATTCCTTTTCAAGTAACTCCGGATTGTCACACTGGTCCTCCCAATCTCCTTCGCTATCTCCACAGCTGTCTTGCCCTCCTCCGCCATCCTCTTTATCTCCCTTCCTTCATCATCTGTAACGTACTTAAAATTCTTCTTCTCATACGGTATATTTTTCTTTGCCAAATATTCCCAAATAGAAACATAGTTCCTCCCAATCTCCTTCGCTATCTCCACAGCTGTCTTGCCCTCCTCCGCCATCCTCTTTATCTCCCTTCCTTCATCATCTGTAATGTGCTTAATCTTTTCACTGTATGTAATCTCGTTTCTTTTCAAGTAACTCCTAATAGACGCAGAACTCCTACCAATCTTCTGTGCAATCTCTGCAACACCACTACCCGCCATCCTCTTTATCTCCCTCCCCTCATCTTCCGTAATGTACCTAAATTTAATCTTCCTATACTGTACACTGTTCCTATCCAAGTAACTCCGGATGGTCATATTGGTCCTTCCTATCCTCTTCGCAACCTCTCCAACATGCTTTCCCTCCCCTGCCATCTTACGTATCTCCTTTTCTTCCTCCTCGGTAATACTATTCTTTGATGGACCCACCTTTCTCTTCAACCCAGCCGCTTCCAGCAAGTCACCATATCCCCCTCCAATATTGGAATCTATCCCATGTTGAATGGCAGCAACAATCGCGCTTCCATTTTCCATTCCTCTGCAGAACTCCTTCTGCGTCGGTGCTCTTCCTTCCTTTATATTAAACTCCTGCACCCACTTTATTGCAGCGTCTATCTTCCCCCTTCTTGTTTTTTCATCGCTCCATTTTATCCGCGCCCTAATTTCGCTCTCCTTTCTCTCAAGTCCCATAAGGCCCGCAAGTACCTTTATTTCCAATGCAGCTTTCTTAGTGACATATAACATGACTTTGTCTTCATCTGCGTTCTTTTTTTGTACTACATTTTCAACACTCGGCATATCTCGTCACCCATCATTTCTAAGCAAGTTTGAATTGTTATTCCCTCTTCCTGGCTTGCCTTTCTCATAATATATTTTGTTTCTACCCATGTAGTTTCGTACTGTGGTCTTAGCCCTTTCTATTTCCCTACCAATCTGAGATGGGTTCCACCCCTTCCCAGCCAACTCCCTCACTTTTTCTTCTTCTGCTCCTGTGATATAACTGTAAACACCTTTCTTTGCAGCACTATTTTCGCCAGTTATCTTTCTTATTACCTTGGCTTCCATACCTATTTTGATAAACTCACAATTTGCCACTCCTGTGACGATGAAACAATACCATCTGACAACATCAGCTCCAAATTCTTCTTTTAATGAAGC
>JAGWFU010000044.1 GCA_028867845.1 Microcaldota archaeon
GGTAGACATGGAATTACCATATAATAATCAATAACAATATTTTTATGCCTTTCCTACAATGCCAACCCATAACGAAACAACCAAATATTTTTTAGCGGGAGCCTCGCCTGCCCCGACATCCCACCCATACCGTTCTAAAGCTTTAAATCACTTCGGAGACATCCCATACTGTGGTATCTTGACCAGGTACTCGAAGGGAGCCAGGAGCGAGAGGGAGCTCATGGCATTCCTACACGACAGGAACTACTCAGTGGTGCGCTCAGCGGGTAGCGGGGTCAACCCGATGAGCCCGCCCGACATAATCGCGATAAAGGAGGGCAAGGGCATGGCCTTCGAGTGCAAGGCATGGGACAAGGACAGCCTCTCCATAGAGCCGGACAAGATAGGCGCGCTGGAGGCGTGGGAGAAGAATACGGGCATGACCGCCTACGTCGCCTGGAGGATGAACGGCACAGGCTGGTTCTTCATAAGGCTGGCGGAGATGAAGCGTACTCCCAAAAACTTCACCGTGACTAGGAGCATAGCGACGGCGATAAACAGGCGGCTGGACGCGATAATATTCTAGGTGTGCGATTGGGCCTCATACTCCTGCTGTACGAGCTGCTGATGGTGCTGATCTTCATCTTCCTGATCGCCCTCAGCCTCAGGAAGGAGAGGGATTCCTACAGGGAATCCAAGGGGTACAGGCCGAGTGTGCTTGTAATTGTTCCGTGCAAGGGGCTTGACATCGGGCTCCTGAGGAACCTCAAGTCGCTGAAGGGACAGGGCTACGCCAACTTCAAGCTGCTTCCTGTGGTCGACAGCCACAAGGACGAGGCCGTCCCTGAAATAAGGAAGGCAGGCCTAGCTTACATGGTATCCAGCCCTAAGTTCGACAAGGGTAGCGGCAAGGTCAACGCTATCTCGACAGCGATATCAGCCAACCCTGGCTACGACATCTACGTAATAGCCGACTCGGACATCTGCACCAACAAGCACTGGCTGGAGCTTCTGATTCGGCCCCTAGCAGACCCCAGCGTAGGCATCTCTACCGCCTATCCCTACTTCCGCCCCATCGGCGGCTTCTGGTCAACTGTCAAGAGCGTCTGGGGCTTCGTGGGCGAGGGCCTGATGGAGTCCGGCCTCACCAGGTTCGGCTGGGGCGGCAGCCTCGCCTTCAGGGGCGGCATACTCAAGGGGAGGAGGTTCGCCACGTTCCAGGAGTGCGTATCCGATGACGTACCGATAACCAACATGGCAAAGGCTATGGGCTACAGGATAGCCTACGTGAAGGCAGCACAACCGGTCGTGGACACTGCAGACGGCCTGCCCGCCTTCTGGGAGTGGGCCAACCGCCAGACCGCCTTCTCCACGCTCGGCTTCAGCAGGATCTTCGCCTACGGCGTGGTATTCTACGCCTCCCAGATACTGCTTCTTGTCTCCTCCCTGGCGCTCTCAGCCGCGGTGAGCGGCTGGTTCCTCGTGCTGCTTCTGCCCTTCCTCCTGGGGGCCCATAGGGCCTACCTGCGGGCAAGGGAGAGGAAGCTGGCCTCTTTGCTCATATACCCCTTCATGAACTTCATCTACCTCGCCAACCTGGTCGTGGCGGCCAACACAAAGGAGGTCAGATGGAGGGGCAGGAGCTACGGCCTGGGCCGCCTATCCGAGCTGAAGGCGGGTCTCAGGCCCGCTGGAAAGGGCTGAAATCCGCCTATTTCGCTTATTGTCGCTCGACCACTGCGCTTTCGCTGCCTCAGCCTCCTTGCTTACGTCGTGAAACGTTGGGAAACAAGGGCGACGTAGTATATACCAAATTCCGATAGGTTTAAAAACCAATACTGCGCTTACCTTACTGTGATACACATGGCAGCCAAAAAAGGAGGCAAGGCCCCGCATGCATTAAGGTTCATTGCGAGCCTGGTCTTCCTGTATGTGATCTTCAGCATGTGGCAAGCGTTTGCCATTAGCGCTGGAGGCGCAGTTTCTGCAGTAGAGGCTATCGCGCTCGCGGTAGGATTACTTGGAACAATAGCTTTGTTCTTCACAAGCCTAGGTGGGCTTGCGATGGACTCCTCGGGCATGATGAACCCGATGGGCGACAAGGCTTTGATGGGTGCGGCACTTCCGCTGCTGATAGTGGCGGTCGCTGTTGCCCCAACCAACGCGGTGACGACCGCAGCTGTATGGGCCATAATAGTTGGCTTCATAATAGGCTGGATCGGGACTGCGGTAGAGAAGAGGATGTAAGTACACCCCTTCCTATTCTTGGCGTAGCCTGAAATGGGCTACGCCCATTCTTTTCTCTTCCTAATAACCGCAAAATAGATATATTACCCGGCCCGGAATATGTAGTATATACGGTCCTATTATGCAGTCAAAGAAGACCCCGAAGAGGCTGACCACGAGCTACAGCTACGACTCCCTTACAGACAAGGGCTCCGGGAGGCTGAACGAGGACGCCCTTCTATGCGCGCCAAACAAGGGCCTATTCGCAGTGTTCGACGGCGCCACGAGCCTGATACCCTTCCAGGACGGGGAGGGCAGGACTGGTGCCTACTTGGCGTCCCACATAGCAAGCAGAGCCTTCGACGAGGTGGGCGGGGACCTCAAGCACCTGGTGAGCAAGGCCAACCTGGCTGTCAGGTCAGCCATGTTGCAGGAGGGCGTGGACGTGACGAACAAGCTCAGCCAGTGGACGACCACGGTGGCTGCCGTAAAGGTAAAGTACAACTCCTTCGACTGGGTCCAGGTCGCGGACACCAATATACTGGTGATATACGAGAACGGCACCCACAAGCTCCTTGTAAAGGACTACGACCACGACACGGACAGCAATATCATGCTAAAGCAGCTAGTCAAGGATGGGGTGAAGGACATCTGGGCAGGAATGCTGGATCAGTTCAAGAGGAATAGGATGAACTCGAACGTCACCTACGGCTTCATAGCAGGAGAGAAGGAGGTCAAGTTCGTCCATTCGGGGACCGAGAGCCTGGTGGGGGTCAGCGACGTGATACTGTTCTCTGACGGGCTGCTCTTCCCCAAGGAGGACCCGACTGCACCGGACGACATCAAGAGGATAGCCAGGTCTTACGGCAAGGGCGGCTTGGAGGGATGGCTCTCCGAGGTGAGGGCACTGGAAGCGTCTGATCCTGGGATGAGGAAGTACCTAAGGTTCAAGCCGCAGGACGACGCAACTGCCGTGGCAGTCACTTTCTAGCCTGCACAGGCTTCTTGATCTGCGTTATGTATACGAAGTAGAGCAGCGCCGCGACCAGGAACGTTCCGCCTATGGTGGTAACCGCCAGTAGTCCGCTCGCCCCTGCGCTGTTGGTCACAAACTGGGAGAGGCTCTGCCCACCGTTGAACAGCATCTGGTTCTGCACAGCTGCGAAGAGCATCACTCCAAGGAAGATCAGAAGGAATGCCAGCTTTCCAGAGACCTTGCTCCCCTTTATGTAGAGCGCTATGGCCACTGCAAGGAAGGCAAGCCACGGGACTATCAGGTAGGCGTTGGATACTATCGCCTGCATGCCGTACGATATCCCGAAACCGAATGCCGAGAGTGCGAGTATGGGGGCCACGACCGCAAAGCACGAGGGCAGCAGCTTGCCCTCATCGTCCCTTATAAGCGATGAGGCGGCGAAGAGGCCTAGCAGCAGCATTACGAGGAACACCGCGGCGCCGAACCCGCTGAGCAATCCTGGATGGCCTACAGATACCACAGAGCCGAGCATTGAGGCGAGTATGAAGGCCACGATTATAGTTGCTACCGAATATATCCTGAAAGCGGCCTTCTCCATCCTGTGCTCTCCCATTATCTCGCTGTACGCGAGGAAGGCGTTCCTCACTATCAGCAGGAGGGCGGCCGCGATTATGGGCGCTATGTAAATCGGCGCCACTACAGGTATCAGGTTGGGGTATGTGGCGACCAGGCTGACAACGTAGAACACCGCGAAGGTTCCTGTTATCTCCCATAAGGGCATTATGTAGTGCCTTATCCTCTCCCTGTACTTACCGTAGTAGACAAGAGCAGAAACTGCCATGCCGAGCTCCACTATGAACAGCGTGAGGAACGCAGCGAGTATCGCGTAGTTGAGGTAGTAGAGCCCTATCATCCCTTCACCCTGATCTCCTTGGCCAGCGGCCTGGAGTCGAATATCCTCTTCAGCACGAACAGCGTGAGCGGTATTATCACTATGTAGAATCCTATTATCGCGAGCAGTATCGGCAGCAGCGACGGCGATGTGTTTGCGGCCTGCGCGACTGTGAGCACGTTGTACACTATCCACGGCTGCCTTCCCAATTCGGCTAGCACCCATCCGTCCTCAAGCACGAACACCGCGATTATCCCTGCTGCCAGAAGGCCGAGCAGAACAATCCTGGGGTAGACATCCCTCCTTATTATCTTGAGAAGCAGCACTAGCAGCAGCGCGAGTCCCGTTAGGAGTGCAAGGCCCACCATCAGGTCGAACATGAGGTGGATTATCAGCGGGGGCCATGTGCTCTGTGGATACTGGCTCAGCCCTGGCACGCTGCCGCTCGGGCTTCCGGTCGCGAGCATGCTCTGCAGCCCCGGTATGGGTATGCCGTCTATTATCTGGTTGTTGGCGTATATGCCCCCTATGTACTCAGGCGCGAAACTCTGGGGCACCAGGTCGAGCTCCATAGCGGCGTACTTCTCCGGCTGCTGCGAGTATAGCGTTGCGATGGATACTATCCCTGTCAGGATGGAGAAGACGGTGAACAGTATCGCCACCGCGACGACGGGGCCAAGCACCTTCCTGTAGACCCTCTTTTCTGCATCTGTAGTCCTCCTGCTTAGCAGTTTCCATGCGAAGAATGCGATGAGCATGAATGCGCCGGCGTAGAAGCTGGTCGCGACGACGTGGGAGACCTCGACCCATGTCGATGGCGTGTTGAACACC
>JAGWFU010000045.1 GCA_028867845.1 Microcaldota archaeon
GGGAAGGTGAGGTTGTAGTATGGCATGAAGTCCCCGCTCTTCACTATCTGTATGCGCACGCTCATGCCGTGGGCGTCCAGGTCGTACTCCTCGAGGATTTTGTCAGCGGTTACTGCATCTGCCATTGTTGCACCATTGGGGTTCAGAGACCCTTGGAGTCGTCGTCTATCTTCTTCTTAACGTCAGCTAGCCCGTCCTTGAGGCCGGAGACCTTTGCGCCCGAGGCCTTGGCCTGCTTCGCGAGCTTGCCCATCATGTCCATGCTCTTGTCAAGCGTCAGGTTTGACATCGACTTGAAAGCCCTCAGCTGGCCCGCGAGCTCCTCTATCTCCGTCTTCGTGGCCACCGCCTCCTTCCTCAGGCCGTCTATCTCCGACCTGGCGTTCTTGAGCGCCTGGTCGAAGTTGTTCACTCCGCCGAATATCCCCTTGACGGAGTCGAGCTTCTGGGTCATGGCCTTCGAGTTCTCGTCTATGATGTGTATGTCCTTCTCGAGCTGGTCGTTCAGCCTGGAGAACTTGTCCCTGGCCTCGTTGCTTATCGTCTCCATCGACTTCCTATAGCTCTCCTGCTCGCCCTTGAACCCCTTGAGCTGGTCCGAGAGCCTCTTGGCCTCGCTGTTCTGGCCCTGTATGTACTTGAGCACTGATTCCATCTCCGCCTTGTTGGCGCTGAGCTGGGTCTCGATGTCCTTGTTGGCGTCGGTTATCTGCCTCCTTATCTCCTTGACCTCGGAGTCTATGCTCTTCATTATGGTGTCAAACGCCCTGTTCTTGTTCTTCTCTATCTCCGCTATCGTCTTCTCCGTGTCGACCGCCTTCTGCCTGAGCGCGTTCAGGCGCTCGACGCTCTGCCCAATGCTGGCGTCCGAGTTGGTGCCTCCGAACGAGCTCATGCTCGTGTTCAGCTCCCCTATCCTCTTGCTCAGGCCCGCGTACGCGGACTCGGCGCTCTTCTTTATCTCGTCGATGCTCTTCTCCGTGGCGCCAACGCTGGCGTAGGCCTTGTTGAGCTCGCCTATCATCTGCTGTATCTCCGGCATCCTCTTCTTGTACTCGGCCTCCACGCCGCTCACCTGGCCGCTCAGGTTCTCTAGCGCGCTCACGTACTTGTCTATGGAGATCTTGTCGGCGGAGATGCCCTGCTCTATGGCCTGCTCCTGCGCCGTCATCTTCGACTTTATGTTGGGTATCGTCTCCTTGCTGACCCCGAGAGGCTCGAGGTACATCTTGCCCACCTCGTAGTCTATCTTCACAAGGCCGCCGTTCTCCAGCACCTTTGCCCAGCTCTCTACCAGGTTTGAGTCCACGCCTAGGGCGGTAGCAATAGCGTTCAGCTCCATCTTGCCCCTTGACTTCAGGAGGTCGACTAGGGTATCGATGGACGTCTTAGTCTCGTCTCTGACCGAGGGGTTCATCGGATCTGGCGCCATCCAAACACATAAGTAATATGCAACAAAGCTTTAAATACCATATTTCGGATTTGCGTCGTCGCAGAATACGCTAAATCGGCCGTTTCAGGAGCGTGCGGAAGGTGGAATTAGCCCATCATGCCGGTTATCTTGGCCGCCACCATGTCCGCGGGGTTGATTATGTGCTTTATCCCCATGTCCTTGAGGTACCTCACCGTCTCATCGGACGAGGCGACCACGAATATGTCGGCCTTCTTTGCCATGGACTTCGCGACCAGTGCCGCATAGACCGTCTTCGACCTCTCAGGCAGGTCTATCACTATCATGCCCGCCCTCTCCGCTGCCAGGCCGGCCATCTCAGACTCGGAGGTCTCGTCCATAGTGTGGACCGGATACCCGTCTACCCTGGCACGCTCGGCGTTGTCCGGATTGTCCACGACCATCACGAACCTCCTCTTCTGCCTCTTGAACTGCTCAGCTAGCAGCCTGTTGGTGTGGCTGTACCCCACCAGTATGACGTGCCCCTTAAGCATCCTCTTCTCAACGGAAGACAGCCTCCCCGACAACTTGTCCAATTTTGCGTTCACGAACTCACCCGATATGCCTATTGCGGCGCCGAATATGACCATTGTTCCCCCGACTATCAGCACCATCACGAATATCCTTGCCGCCTGTGACACGGGCACTATGTCACCGAAGCCTACAGTTGTTATTGTAGTAACCGTGAAGTAGAGCGCGTCAAGGGCCGTGCCTATGTGGACGTTGAAGCCGCCGTTCTGGCCCAGTATGTACGTCCCTGTCGCCCCGAATGTCAGGAGCGCGGCGATCGCTATGCCGTAAGCAAGCATCTTTGGCGTGATTCGCATCTACTCGGAGTGGTATCTCAACGCGCATATTTATTATTTTGCGCATGTTCAAGCAGTTATCTCTGTAAGCGAGCTTAAAAATGGCAAAAGGTTTTTAAATCTTTCTATAATTCTGACACAGGGTATATATATCTGGACGAGACCACAGTTTAACAGTACGCGCTATCTCTTAGCCGATAGCTTAAAGGAGAGATTTTGACAACCAAAGACAATAGAAAAGATGACGACCAATACAGGAGCAAGGCGCCGCTGACGCCGTTGGAGGCGGGATCTAACATACGCCAGCAGACGGTGGACAGAAGGCAGAATTTCCCTTACAAGTTCCTGGAGGATAGCACCGTCTACGAAAGGTACGTGAGGCAGACAGTTACATTGGAGAGGATAGCCGACCTGCTTGAGAGCGGAAGGACAAAGGGGTACATAGTCGCGCCTACCGGATACGGAAAATCCTACCTGACAAGAGACATAGCCATGTCAGCCAAGCCAAGGAACATGCTGATAGTCGCGCCAACCAACCAGATCGTGGAACAGATATACGATATTTTGATGCGCGCCAGGCTTGATGTCGGGATAATAGACAAGGACAAGAAGGAGTACGACAGGCACATAACAGTGACCACTTACCATTCGCTGCTGATGCAGAACAGGAAGTTCGAGGCGAAGAGAGGCAACTACAATGAGCCGATGGCGTCTTTCTGCGCAGCTCCAAAACAGGATAGGTCCTCTAAGGGGTTAGACCTCTCGAGATACGACCTTGTGGTCTTCGATGAGGTGCACAAGGCAATAGGCGACCACACATTTGATTTGATAGACAAGAAACTTCCAGAGAGCGCCATAAAGATAGGCATGACAGCCACGCCCATGTACAGCCTAGAAAGGCAGGTATCCCATCTGCTTGCTAATCAGATAGACAAGATCGAATACGCGGAGGCGGTGCACAGCGGCTACATATCCTCCTTCAAGGTCATCTATGCGATGATGAAAATCTCTCTTGACGATGTGAAGCTGGAGAGAGGAGGCCAGGAGTACAGCTTGAGCAGCCTGAAGAAGAAGATGAACACCGCAGCTGCCAACGACAGCCTTGTGGACATATACGACAGACTCGGTTTCATGTTCGATAGGTGCATGATATTCTGCCTGGACATAGAGCACGCGGAAACTGTAGCCAAGAGGTTCAACGAGGCAGGCATACTCGCGGAGGCGGTCCACGGCGGCCTTACCAGTGAGGTAAGGAAGGACAGGATAAGCAGATTCAAGGACAGGCGCCTCGCGGTTGTCACGACCGTCGACGTGCTCAGGGAGGGTTATGACGACGACGGACTCACCATAGTGATAAACGCCAGGCCGATGAAGTCCCCTGTAGCAGTCACCCAAAGGTCAGGAAGGGCATTCAGGATAGACCCGAAGAACCCGAACAAGATCGCAATCGACGTGGAGATGGTATTCGAGTCAGAGCTGCCATCAAAGGTTCAGACCACGTTCGATGACGTGGTCAGGGCGCAACAGATGGCGAAGAACAAGGAGATAGAGGCGCTGATGGGCCACATTGCATTCAGGATAAAGGAGAGAGAGGGCAAATCCACAGGGGATCGCAAGGCAAGGATAATGCCGGAGGTGAGCCTCTTGAAGAAGATAGTGGCCGAGCCGCGCGAGATGCTCACGATACAGCGCGAGAGGCTTGGGAAGAAGCTTGGAGCCCCCATAATGCCTGAGGACTTCCTGCCGTTCAGTCTGGTGCTCAACGGCCGCAACATAAACAGGCAATATGCATGGAGCGTGTTCTGGAACTACAGGAACGACAAGGACAAGGTCGGCAACTATATAACGGATACCGATGCTAGGATCGAGGAGCCCTGCGTGCACAGGACCTTGGTGGATATGATAGCAAGGGTGCCGCACGTGCAGCAGAACCACTACCCTGTGGTGCTGTTGAACAAGCAGACGGGATGGGACGAGAAGGAGATAATAGAGTGGGCAAAGGAGACGGATGGAGAGGCCGGTATAGTGGAGCACAGGCTCGAGATGTACGAGCCGAAGGTGCCGTACCTCTACAAGGACACCGCAGACAAGCTGCTCCAGGAGGCGAATATGGGAGAAGCCCGGGAGCTGGACGCAGTAATAGGGTGGATCAAGGAGTTCAAGGAAAATAACGACAGAACGCCGACCAGAAGGGAGTTCATTGACAATGTGGAAGATGGGCCAACCATATTGGCGGCGCTGAAGCACGGAATGCATCAGAATATTGGAACAAGTTACGGAGGCTTACTTAGACATGCTGGGGTCTTAGAAGATAGGAACATCCAGTTGAAGAGAGAAGAGGGGCAAGAGGATGCACTTCCATAAATCCGAAGCGCAGGACGTAAGTTCACTTGAAGTCATAAAGTACGTAAGGAAAGACGTTGCACTGCAAATCAAGATACTTGCCGGGCTTGAGGGACTGGAGATAAAGCAGGGTAAGGATAAAGCAAATATAGATTGGAGCAATGAAGGTACGAAAAGAGAGAAGCTGAACAGCGCGATAAAGTACATTCAAGAGTTCTATGCAAGAATGGGAAGGAGCCCGACATATACAGAGTTCATAATTGAGTTGGCGGATGGTAGGGCGATTTATAGTGCA
>JAGWFU010000046.1 GCA_028867845.1 Microcaldota archaeon
AGCCACCAACTACAGCTCGGTCTGCCTGGCAACGCTCTGCCACGGGACGGTCAACGTCACCTCCGCCTTGAGGTCGATGGAGTATGACATGATGTACAACGACCTCCAGTGCTGCGGCAACGGCCACAGGGACAACATACTCGACCCCAATCATACATCCGTGAGCATAGGAATAAGCTACAACTCGAGCAGGATATACCTCACGCAGGACTTCATAGACGACTACATAAGCTGGGCGGCCGGGCCTGGTTACGCGGCCAATGGCGAGGTCACGCTCCAGGGCCAGACGGGGGGAGGCACAGGCATGGACTCGATAGAGATCTCCTACGACCCGCCGATAGCCAACATGACGAGGGCACAGCTCAACGCCACCACTGACTACGGGTACGGCAACCCCATAGCCGGAGTGGTCAGCAACCCCAGCCTCTACTATAGCGGAATCACCACGATAACCGCGGACAGGTACCAAGTCAGCGGCAACCAGTTCGACATACGTTTCAACATGCAGAGCCTGGTCAACCAGTACGGCGCGGGGGAGTACACCCTGCTGATGTTCCTCAACAGAACGGGCGCGCCAGGATCGTTCCTCGGCTCCACATACACGATATTCATCAACGGACAGGGCGCAGCGTACGCGCCCACCAACGTCTAACAACAAGGCTTGCACATGGATGCGAAAATAAATTACGAGACCGTCAGCACCGACATACTTATCATAGGCTCGGGCGCATCGGGGCTCAGGGCCGCGATAGCTGCGCACGACGAGGGCTGCAAGAATGTCATTGTCCTCGGAAAGTGCAAGAGGGGAGACGCGCATACAGTGCTCGCCACTGGAGGAATAAACGCCGCGCTAGGGACGATGGACCCTAAGGACAGCTGGAAGATACACGCAGCTGACACGCTGATGGAGGGCGGCTTCCTTGCAGACCAGAGGGCGGTGGAGATACTGTGCAGGAACGCGCCAGACGCAGTGAACGCGCTAGTCAGTTGGGGGGCGAGGTTCCACAGGGAGAAGGACGGCAGGCTGACCCAGAGGTTCTTCGGCGCACACACATACAGGAGAACCTGCTTCTACGGCGACCAGACGGGCAAGGAGATGATGAGGGTCCTTGTCAAGGAGGTGACGAGGCGCAAGATAAAGTTCATGGAAGAGCTGTTCGTAGTATCATTGCTCAAGTCTAGGGAGGGGATACGCGGTGCGCTCTGCATAGATTTCAAGAGGGGCAAGCTGATCGTATTCAGCGCAAAGGCGGTGGTGATAGCTGCGGGAGGATACACTAAGCTCTATTCAAGGAGCTCCTCGAGGGGCTATGAGAACCACGGCGATGGAGCTGGTCTCGCATTCGATGCTGGAGTCGGCCTTGTCGACATGGAGATGGTGCAGTTCCACCCAACAGGGATGGTGTTCCCGAAGAGTGCGGTCGGCACTCTGGTCACTGAGGCAGTCCGAGGTGAGGGAGGGATACTCCTCAACTCAAAGGGAGAGCGCTTCATGAAGAGATATCTGCCAGACAGGATGGAGCTCGGGCCAAGGGACGAGGTTGCCCGAGCGATATACAACGAGATAAAGAAGGGGAACGGTACACCACACGGCGGCGTCTACCTTGACATAACGGCGATGCCAAAGTCGAGGATACTCGACAGGCTGCCCAAGATGTACCATCAGTTCAAGGAGCTGGTGCACATAGACGTATCCGGGCAGAAGATGGAAGTAGCCCCGACTGCGCACTACACTAGGGGCGGCGTCGACGTATCGCTAAGCGGCGAGACGAGCATAAAAGGACTGTTCGCTGTAGGAGAGACAGTGGGCCAGATACACGGCGCGAACAGGCTGGGCGGGAACAGCCTTCTCGAGACCATTGTCTACGGCAAGATTGTTGGGGAGGAGGCGGCGAGGCTCGCATGCACAGCAGAGAGGAACAAGCTTAGCGCAATCGAGGTCGAGGAAGCGATATCCAAGCTTGAATCGCTCCAGGGCAAGGCGGCAGGCGGAGCTCAGCGGATAAGGGCAAGGCTTCAGGACACTATGTGGTCCGATGTCGGGATAGTGAGGACGGGAAAACAGATGACCGTTGCGCTGAAAGAGATAAGAAAGCTAAGGCAGCAGTTCTCAGCTGTCAAGGTCAGGAGTGGGCTGAAGAACAATCTGGAACTCAAGACGGCATTGGAGACTGAGAAGATGCTCTTGCTGTGCGAGGCCGTGGTGTTGAGTGCGATGTTCAGGAAGGAGAGCAGGGGCGCGCACTACAGGTCTGACTACCCTAAGACCAGCGAGTCGTGGAGGGTCAATGTGGTTGTGACCAAGTCCGGTAGCAACATAGCACTGGAAAGAAGGCCGATACCAAGGATAAGCCCTGAAATGAGGAAGGTAATCGCAGGTCTGAAGGGCAGGGCGTCGCACAAGCTACTGGAGTAGCTATACGCTATCCATTCAAGAACTGTTCCAACTCTTTCCAATCAGAACCAATATCCTCCAGTATCCACCCTATGGGTTTGCTCCAGAGCTCCCCATAGTTCAATACTGTAGTCCTCCTGCCATCGGGATTCACAAATTTCTCGTGGGAGCCCCTCATGCCCTCCGAATGGAAACCCTTGGAGACCAAAAAATCGACTATGTGCCTCCTCTTGACCGGCCGCATCTTCCCCATATCCGCACCTAGAGCTACCGCTGCCACACTCCAATGCAACCCTGGAAGACGCGGCTAAGCCAGCGCCCTCATCACGACAGACTTTGCCTTGCTGACCGTTGATTTGCTGTACTGCTTTTCGTGCGCCAGTACGTCAAGGATCATTAGCTTGGCCACCTCCCTGAGATTGCGTTCTAGCTCCTTCATCCCCTTTGCCTGGGTGTTGGCATGCAACTCCTTGATTCTTGCCGCATATCCGAAACCCGGCTCTCTGACTACTGTCGCGCTGAAGCCGAAAACCTTCATTATCCTACCCACATCAATTTATGTAGCCATGATTATAAAAATGCTTCTTTCTATTCTATACCATGGCCAACAGGATCGAGCACGACGTCCTCGGCGACGTCAAGGTTGACGCCGATGCATATTACGGATCCGAGACCCAGAGGTCGCTCAACAACTTCCAGATATCGGGCCTAAGGCTGCAGAACGAGCTCATATACGCGCTGGCCAACGTGAAGATCGCCGCAGCCGTATCCAATGTAAGGCTGGGCAAGCTGGACAAGAAGAGGGGAGACGCCATAGTGAAGGCCGCAAAGGAGGTAGTCTTAGGCAAGCTGGACGACCAGTTCGTGGTGGGTGTCTTCCAGGCAGGTGCGGGGACCAGCACCAACATGAACGTCAACGAAGTCATAGCCAACAGGGCGATCGAGTTGCTCCACGGGAAGAAGGGGGACTACAGCATCGTGCACCCCAACGACCACGTCAACATGTCACAGTCAACCAACGACGCCTTCCACAGCGCCATAAGGATCGCCACCATGCTCTCGATAAAGAACAAGCTTATACCGTCCCTAGCCAGGCTGAACAAGGCGCTCGACAGGAAGTCATCGGAGTTCGGTAAGGTGCTAAAGGTCGGGAGGACCCACCTCCAAGACGCTGTGCCCATGAGCCTCGGTCAGGAGTTCTCTGCGTTCTCCACTGCGGTGTTCGTGGAGATAGAGCGCATGAACCTCGCGGAGGAGGAGCTACAGTACCTTCCGATAGGCGGAACGGCGATCGGGACGGGTATAAACACGCCAAAGGGATACAAGGAGTCCGTGATAAAGGAGATAAACAGGCTCACCGGGTGCAGCTTCAAGAACGCGAAGAACTTCTTCTACGAGATACCGGACCAGAGCAGCGAGGCATTCGTAAGCGGACTCTTGAGGAACGTCGCGATAGTGCTCAACAAGATAGCCAACGACCTGAGGCTACTAACGTCAGGTCCATCAACGGGGTTCGGTGACATAATACTCCCGGAGGTGCAGCCGGGCTCTTCCATAATGCCTGGGAAGATAAACCCCAGCGTGCCCGAGATGGTGAACATGGTATGCTTCGAGGTCATAGGCAACGACTCCGTAGTAGCCAACGCGGCGCAGAACGGACAGCTTCAGCTCAACGTGTTCACCCCGCTCATCGCGTTCAAGCTTCTGCAGTCCATAGAGATACTATCCAATGCAGTGGACACGCTCACTACAAAGTGCATAAACGGAATAAGGGCGAACGAGAAGCTGCTAAGGGAGAGGCTTGAGCACGATATGTCCATAGCCACTGCTCTCTCCCCATACATCGGATACGCAAGGGCGGCGGAGATAGCGAGGAAGTCCTACCACACGGGCAAGACCGTAAGGCAGATATGCCTTGACGAGAAAGTAATGAGCAGGGACAAGTTAGACAGGATACTCGACCCGAAGAACCTTATCTGAGACGATCAAATGAACATACTTCTTGGTATACCGCTCGACAGCGAGCTCGCGGACTACATAGCGAAGAAGAACTCGGTCAACGGCATGGTGCTGTACGAGAGGAAGGTGGGCGACAAGATGATAATAGCCATGGCACCGACGTCCATAGAGGAGAAGTTCTACGCCCTGCCGGAGTCGCTCCTCCTTGCGGACCAGATAGTCCTCAGCACAAGGAACGTGGACAAGCTCTTCGGAGAGGTGCTGGTGGCGTGCAAGCTTCTGGACAAGAGGACGATAATCACCAAGGACAGCGACATCGCCGCGATGCTGAAGGGGATAGCCCTCCAGGACTCGGTGCTCGCGGAGAGGGAGGAGCTCATACAGCTCATAACCGAGCACCCATCGAAGGTCGAGGCTGCGGCGCCTGTGAAGGTGGCGATAGACAGGTGCTTCAGCGTTAAGGGGATAGGCGTGGTAGCTCTGGGGATAGTCACACGTGG
>JAGWFU010000047.1 GCA_028867845.1 Microcaldota archaeon
CTATCTCACGATGGCATCTGGCGGAGGCGGCACCGTGAGCCCGGCCAGCGGATGGTACTCTTCGGGGAGCGGCGTGGCTATAAGCGCCTACGCCTCCTCAGGCTATTCGTTCTCAAGCTGGATTGGCACGGGATCAGGCTCATACTCAGGCAGCTTCAGTACTACGGTAATATTCCTTAATGCGCCAGTCACCGAGGCAGCGAGTTTCAGCCAGGTGCCGCAGTCGTATTACTACGACGGAAATGGCGGGCAAGGGGTGCCGGCGTACGGGACTACCGCACCTACCTGCAGCATAACCTATTACTCGGCTCCGAACTGTGGCGGAAATGCGTTGTACACCGCCTACAGCGGTAATACCTGCCTCAATTCAGGTAATGAGAACTGCCAATCGAGTGGCGGCAACTGTCCAGTCAGCTATTGCTACTACGCATGCGGAATCCAACCTGTCCACTGCGCCCAGCCCGGCAACCCCTACTCATGCAGCGGTGGCTGGTGGGGCTGCACATACGTCTGCAGCCCTCCGCCAGAGGGATGCGTAAATACTTGAGGTGTTGCATTGACAAATGTCCATAACGTTTCATTGATCCTGCTTCTTTCAGTCCTTAGTTTGCCTGTAGCGTACCCGGCTCCATTAGGCCAGCTCAACGTCACACAGCTTGGCGGTTCAAATTTCTCGCTACACTTGGATCTCCCCAACGCCAACACCTTGATATCACCATCAAATTTCATGGCGCTAACAGCCATACGAGTTACTGGATCGGGTGCCAATGCAATCGCCTCCACGGCCAGCGTCTCAAATTACGGCTATCTGGCGTCGCACGACGTCAATGTAACAATTACGCCGGGCAGCGGCATCCCTCCTTTCACCGCTGATGTAATGCTGATGATAGGTCCAGACACCCCATCAGGTTCGTATGGCGTACTTATCACTGCGAACGGCATAGCATACGCGCCCGCCAACTCTACAATAATCTTGAATGTATACAACCCCACCAACGCCACCATCAGCCGCCCGGCCAACGCTAGCTCCCTCCCAGAGCGTGCCGTAAGCGTCTCGTATGTCAATGCCAGCAATGCGCAGTCAAGTAACCCTGTTGTTGGCAATACGCCTTCCACGACCACCGTGCAACAGGCTCCGCATCCGGCTACGGTAGGCGGCTTCTACCGTTATGCCGCTGCCGCAATAATCATAGCCATCGTGATAGCGGCGGCATACCTGTTCCTGAGGAAGCGCAAGTAGCGCTCATATTTATAGCTGTTGCAAGAGAAGCTATACCCGCTGGTAGTATGTCGCTCGCAGTCTACAACACGCTAACGAGGTCGAAGGAGTCGTTCGCCCCCATGAAGCAGGGCAAGGTCAACATGTTCGTCTGCGGGCAGACCGTCTACGATGATGCCCACCTCGGCCATGCGAAGACGTACATAAGCTTTGACATAGTAGCGAGGTGGCTCCGCCACCTTGGCTACGGGCTGGCCTACATTCAGAACATAACGGACATAGACGACAAGATAATCAAGAGGGCGCAGGAGAGGAAGGTAGACCCGCTCCACCTGGCAAGGGAGTACGAGGCCCGCTTCATGGATGACATGGAGAAGATAGGGGTGAGGCAGGGCGTCACCAAGTATCCCCGCTCTTACGATTACATAGACCAGATAAGGGGCCAGATACAGGCGCTGATCGACAACAACCTCGCCTACCACCTAGACGGCGACGTATACTTCGACGTCGCGAGGTTCCCCAACTACACAAAGCTGTCGGGGATGAATATAGACGAGCTGGAGAAGCACAGGGTGGAGCCAAAGGAGGGCAAGAGGCACGTCTACGACTTCGCGCTCTGGAAGGCCGCGAAGGAGGGTGAGCCCTCGTGGAAGATAAAGCTGGAGTACAATGCGGAGAAGCTGGAGCTATCGGGCAGGCCAGGCTGGCACATAGAGGACACCGCGATAACCCACGCCATCTTTGGCCCGCAGTATGACCTCCACGGCGGAGCGAGCGAACTGACGTTTCCGCACCACACCAACGAGATAGCGCAGTCTGAGGGTGCATACGGCGTGGAGCCGTTCGTCAAGTACTGGCTTCACTCTGGGGTGCTCAACATAAAGGGCGTGAAGATGAGCAAGAGCCTGAAGAACTTCATAACCATAAGGGACGTGCTCAAGGAGTTCGACCCTGAGGCGCTGCGCCTGTTCTTCGCCTCCACGCACTACAGGAAGGAGATAAACTACACAGGAGAGCTGATGAAGACAGAGCAGAAGAAGCTCGGCTACATGTACTCCTCGTTCAGCCTCGTCTACAACATGAAAGAGGTTGAGAAGTCGAAGATAGACAACGAGGTGAATCAGCTAGCCGACGGGCTCGAGGAGTCGTTCACATCCGCCATGAACGACGACTTCAACACCCCTCTTGCCGTTTCCAAGCTGATAATAACCCTGAACGAGCTCAGGCGGATAACCGAGGAGAGCGGCGAGATTGGCAAGTTCGCGAAGGAGCACATAATATCCACTGTGCTCAAGATGGCTAACGTTGTCGGGATATTCGGTGGCGAGAGGTACAAGGAGAAGCTCCCGAGCGAGGCCTACGACCTGATCAAGCAGAGGGAAAAGCTCCGCGCAGAGAAGAAATACGACGAGGCCGATGGGATAAGGCTGAAGATAAAGAGCGACTTCGGCACTATTGTGGAGGACACAGAGTACGGGACGCTCTGGTACAAGTCCGGTTAGCCCGCCTTGTCCGCGGCCTCGTCCTTCCTCTCCATCATCTTCTTGCCAAGCTCTATCCTGTTCTCTATCTCTGTGGATATCTTCTGTATGTCCTCCGGCTTCATCACCTTCTCGAGTATGTACTTCGAGTAGTTGAGCGACATCGCCGATAGGTCCATCAGGTAGGTCTGCAGCTCGTGGGGCCTCATCACTATCTCCTTGTGCGGCTGCAGTATCTCGACACCCGCCGGCGAGTAGTTGAACGCGATGTTGGCCATTGAGAAGAAGTTCTCCGTCAGTACAGTGACTATCGCGCTCGTTATGAATATCTTGTCCTTCTCTATGGGCTCGTCTATCATGCCGTAGCAGTAGACTACTCCCTTCTCCTTGAGCAGGCGCTGGTTTATCAGGTCCACCAGCAGGGGCTGGAGCTTCTCCTTGTCCAGGTGCTGCATGTCGAAGTACAGCTTGGCCAGCACCCCGCCCTTGGCTATCTTCTCCTCCGTCACCTTCTCGAGTTCGTTCTTGGCCATCTACTTCCTCCCTATAATCTGTATTGCTTCGTCTATATTAAGCGTTAGCTCCTCCCCTGTTATCAGGTTCCTTAGCTTCACCTTCTGCGAGTTCTGCTCCACGTCGCCCACTATCACCGCGTACTTCACCCTTATGGAGTTCGCGTACGACATCTGGTTCGCCAGGTTCCTCGCCGCCATGTTTATGTCAGTTGGTATTCCCGCTTCCCTCAGCCTGTTGGCGACCTCCAGCCCGTAGGCGTAGTTGGTGTCCTTAACGTGTATCACGAAGGCCTTTGCGTAGGTGTACTCTATCGAGCCAGAGAACTTCAGGTGCTCCAGTATCTTGTCGAGCCCCATCGCGATCCCTACCGCCGGCATGGACTTCCCGTTGTTATAGGTGCCTATCAAGCTGTCGTATCTCCCGCCTGCACCGAAGGAATCCTTCTGGTCCTCCCCTGCAAGCTTGTATTCTACTATCACTCCGGTGTAATAGTCGAGGCCCCTCATTATGGAGAAGTTGAGGTTGACACTGCCCCTCAATCCATAGCTCGGCAGCAGCTGCAGCATGGTCGCAAGCTCGTCGCAACCCTTCCCACCCCCGAGTATGCCCCTCAAGTAGTCCAGCTTCTCCTCATTGGTTCCGTCTCTGGTCACGAAGCCCATCACCTGGTCAACCAGTTCGTTAGCCAGGCCTAGTGCCCTTATCAGGTCGGACACCTTGCCCTCCCCGAGCTTGTACAGCTTGTCCACGGCCCTGAAAACATCGGTTACCTTCTCCTTAGGCACCCCGAACTTCTCGAACACGAGGTCCGCCACTCCCCTGTCGTTTATGTCTATGGAGTAGTCTGTTATCCCAAGCGCCTCTAGGGCCTTGGCGCCCGCGGCTATCACCTCGGCATCGGTGTTCGCCCTGCTCCCGCCTATTATATCAGCGTCGATATGCGTGAACTCCCTGTACCTCATCTTCTGGGGCTCGTCCCTCCTCCAGACCTTGCCAGTATAGTACCTCTTGAACGGCAGGGGAAGCTCCTGGTGCATTGCCATGTACCTGGCGAGCGAGACGGTGTTGTCGTATCTCAGCCCTAGCTCCTTGTCGTCCAGCGTGTAGATGAGCTTGCCCTCGTCCCCGAGTGCGTTCTTGGCGTTGAGCACTACCATCGACTCGAATGAGGGCGTATCTATAGTGAGGAAGCCCATGTTCCTGAAGACGCCCTCAATCTTGGCTATCACCTCGTTCCTGAACAGCGCCTCGTTGGGCATCAGGTCCCTAACTCCCCTGGGGAACGGGATATTCGCCATAAACTCACAAACAGATTAAAAAGAGAATAAATAAAAGCTGGTTCC
>JAGWFU010000048.1 GCA_028867845.1 Microcaldota archaeon
CTATGGGTCTCATCCTGACACCATATATAGGTTATTCCCTGCAAAGTATTAAATCTAACTCTCCCTCCTATTTCAAGTTCTGGAAGGTATCTAAAATAATTATATTAATCAATAGCTGTAGTAGTTCAAGTATCCTAGTCCCAAGATAACTGTAGATGACAAAGTCGTTTTGTCAACGAAACCTTTTAATATTAGACCCGCCATAATACTATCGGTACTGTTTATGAAGATCAACGACATACGCAAGCTGCC
This sequence comes from Microcaldota archaeon, assembly GCA_028867845.1. Lineage (GTDB taxonomy): Archaea > Micrarchaeota > Micrarchaeia > Micrarchaeales > Micrarchaeaceae > JAGWFU01. The sequence goes on from JAGWFU010000048.1 coordinate 253, forward strand.
TGACTCGAACCTAGTGACCACTAGGGAGGGGCTTGTCCTGGAGCTGAACATCGAGAAGCGCAAGACATCCTCCACCGGCGTGAGCAGCAAGACCGTGAAGACCCGCGAGATAAGGCGCACTATCGCCAGGATAAACACCATACTCAAGGAGAGGGGTTCGACGAAGTAGATGGCAGAGATATGCCCGCGCTGCGGGCTTCCTACAGAGATCTGCGTATGCAACGTCCTAGAGAGGGAGACCGAGACCAAGATAAGGGTCTTCACCAGGAAGGCTAAGTTCCAAAAATATGTGACCGTAGTCGAGGGCATAAGCCCCGACGAGATAGAGAGGACCGCCAAGTCCCTCAAGCGAATCCTTGCCTGCGGAGGCACCTACAAGGACAACTACATAGAGCTGCAGGGGGAGCATAAGGAGCGCACAAAGAAGGCCCTCCTGAGCATAGGATACAAGGAGACCAACATAGACGTGGCCTGAGCCATTTTAAGGGGTTCCTAAGGCCTCGGGTAAAGCCTATTGCAAGGCCCCTTTGAGCCTACCCTCAAGCCCTTCGCCAGCCCCTTCTGAAGGCCTTGCGAGCCCCTTGAGCCTACCCTAAATGACCTCGGTGAGGGTGGCTCGTGAGCCCCTTACGGTAAAGCCCCTACTGATGGGGGTTCGGTGGCTCAAGCCAACCCCATGTCGCTGAGCGTCGCATCCTGCGCGCCTGTCCAGAACATCTCTGTTAGGGTGGGCTCGCGGTTCAGCACCTCCATGGAGCTCCCCTCTATCCTGAGCTCGATGCCGTACTGCCTGAGCTGCTCGACTATGCCGGACCTTTCCGCCTCCGTCTTCAGCTTTATGTCACCCATCTTCTCGTGAAGCGACCTCAGCTCCGCGTCCCTTGCGAGTATACCGGATGATGCCCTGGCTATCGACTCTTTCAGCACAGTGAGTTCCCCCTCCTTTGCGGATTCTGTCTCCCTGAGCTCCCTTGCGCTGCTGATGTTCGCCATGAGGAGCTGGCCGCTCTCCTCTGTATCGATGATCCTGGCGCATGCGGCGAGCACCTTACCCTTCTCCTTGTCATCCCTCACATACCGGCCCTGTTCTACCTCCTGCTTTAGAATCCTTACCATATCCATGAAGGCCTCCGGGCTTGCGAGTATGGACGCGGGATCATCCACAAAGCCGGAGAGTGTGGGCGCGCCCTTCATCGTGATGCCGTGGTCGAACTTGTTGGCCATCCTCTTCAGCTGCATCAGCGCGTCGGTCACGGTGCCGTCAGCCATTCTCCTCTGGTATGAGATATCAGCAAGCTCCCTCTCTACTGACTTGAGTCTTATGTTGGAGTTCGCGACCTGCAGGCTGGGTTCTGTTATGTCCTTCTTCTTCAGCGACACGACCTCCTCTTCCAGCCTTGCCAGCCTGTTCATGCTGCCATCAATGCCCTCGAACCTCTGGGCTATTGCGTGCACCATAGCCCTGCCCGCCTTGACCCTCTCTGCAAGCCTTTGGCGCACGGAATTGATGTTAGACCTTATCCTGAGGCCCTCCTTGAACCTGGGCACGTCCGAATCCATGATCCCTGTAACCTTGTAGGTCATCTCGTGCTCGTCTACGTGCCTGACCACGTCCATGGCCCTGGTGGCGAGCTCCCTGGCCGGCATGGTGCTGTCGAGCAGCTTCTGTCTGGTCTTAATGCACTCGAGGTCGTACTCCTCGATGCTCATATTGAGCGCCGACTTTACGTAATCCACATAGGCCTGTCCGTCCTCTGCCTTGCAGCTGTCTGAAAGGTCTATATGGTCTAGCAGCGCCTTGGTAATCTTGGGCCTCTCCGCCTCTACGGCATATACTCGTATGTTGTCTAGCACTAACGCCTTGTTGGCCTCGAACACCGCACCCCACTGGGACGCCAGGCTGCGTGTCGCAATACTGGAGTTCTGTCTCAAGTTGCTTTTCTGCATGATACCATCTAAAGTTTCTGGGATTACGTTGTTTTACGATATATAAATAGGTTTTCGGATAGGTTTAAATACGGACCCGAAAGCCTCAAATATTGGCTGGGACAGAGGTTATGGGAGAGGGTTCTGATGGAGGCAACGGCAGACGGCATGCCTGCGGAGAAGACGGTGAGGCTCTCCGAGCTGGAGAGAAGCGACCTGAGCCGTAGGAACGATAGGATACTGTGCGAGAACCAGTGGAGGCGCAAGCCCGAGGGGTTCAGATGCACGAGCATAACAGACCTGATAAGGGAGAACAGGCTCTCCAAGTACCTGGTCGTGGAGATAGGATGCGGCGACAGGGGATTCGACCAGAAGGGATCCATAGGCAGCGGCTACGTTGGCGTAGACATATCGATGACAGCGCTGAGGGCAGCGAAGAGGTCGTTCCCAAGGGCGGAGTTCGTCAACGCCGACGCCAGGATGCTCCCGTTCAGGGACGGGTCGATTGACGTAACGGTCTGCAGGGAGAACGACGCTGTGCTGCGCACCGACCTCTACCATGCCATAAGGGAGATGTCCAGGGCCACCAGCGGGGTCGCCATATTCAGCGTGTCTGACAGGGGCATGTTCAAGGGCAAGATGGAGCCTAACAAAGAGTTCATGGAGATAGAGGCGGACCACTGCCTACTCATAGCGCCGCTGAAGGACGGGAGGGCGCGGCTGGATGAGGGGATGCCGTACTTTAGCGCTGAATCAGTGAAGAGTATGGCTATGGAGCTCGGCTTGAGGTTCGTGGAGACCAACAGCAAGGTGATAGACGGCAGAAACGTCAAGGGCGTGGCATCGATAACTGTCTTCGCTGCGAAGGAGGAGGGGGCGCTTAACGTGGTGTGGGAATGAGCCGCGTCAGTGCCCGCACTGCGGCCAAGGGGAAGAGCGTTGAGAGCAGGGCCGATGACAGGCAGAGGTGGGACGATCTGTGGAATGGAGGGGGCAGGAAGGGATACAGGTGTACCGTAATCTCGGAGTTCGTGAAGATACATCAACTGCAGAGGAAGGACGTGCTGGAGGTGGGATGCGGCGACAGGAATCTGGACAGGCCGGGTTCGCTCAAGGGCAACTTCTTCGGTGGAGACATATCCATGGTGGCCCTGAGGGGGGCGAAATCCTGCCATCCCAAAGCCAACTTCGCGCAGCTGGAGGCCACTCACCTGCCGTTCAGGGATGGCGCTTTCCAAGCGGTGGTATCGTTTGGGACCATGCATCATTATGGGCCCGATGCGCTATCGGCAATAGAGGAGATGAGGCGGGTCAGCTCAAGGGCCGTCATATTCACCGTGGAGCATGAGGAGTCGCTCCCGGCTAGGCTTAAGGAGGAGAAGCGGATACTGCACAAGAGAACGACCATTGGAGGATACAAGGCGATTGCACCGGTGCATAGGGATACGGGGAAACCCATAATGGATGATGCAAGGCTGTTCTTTAACGAGGTAAACTTAGGGACTTACTTGACAGGTCTTGGCTTCAGCAGGATTGAGCTGATAGTTGACAGGCGTGACGGCTGGGGTTCAGGGAAGGATCCGTTGGAGGTGCGCGAGTACCAGAACATTCCGGTGCTCGCTTATATGAGGGCAAAGGACGGCGAGCGCCAGCACATGGAGGTGCGGGCCTACCTGAAAGATAAGTGAATAGATTTTGGAAGTCTAAAACCTATTAAAGCCTGTCGCCGAATCATAATAATGCCAGTGTTGGGGATAGAGAGCAGCGCACATACCCTTGGAATAGGAGTCGTTAATAGAGGGAAGGCGCTCTCCAATACGAAGAGTATGTTCCACATAGGGAACAAGGGGCTCATCCCTGCACGAGTGTCTGATTTTCATGCTGACAACGTGAGGAAGACCCTAGCTGCAGCACTCAAGGCTGCTGGCGTTGGTATTGAGGACATTGAGGCTGTAGGCTACACAAAGGGCCCTGGCCTCGGTCCCTGCCTTAGAGTAGGACAGGTAGCAGCTAGGGCGATATCGGCCAATTACGGCATTCCAATTTACCCAGTCAACCACGGTGTGGCCCATGTTGAGGTTGCACGTCACCTTGGGAAGATGAAGGACCCACTTGCTCTGTACGTGAGTGGCGGGAACTCCCAGATACTCGCTGCAGTTGACAAGCCGTATAGGCATTACCACGTATATGGTGAGACCTTCGATATTGGGGTAGGCAACATGATAGACAACTTCGCCCGCGAGGCCAAGCTGAACCCTGCCTGGGGATCAGAGGTTGCTAAAGTGGCAATTGGCGGCCGCTACATTCCACTTCCTTACACCGTGAAGGGCATGGACTTCACCTTCTCAGGCCTTCTC
>JAGWFU010000049.1 GCA_028867845.1 Microcaldota archaeon
AAAAATGGATGGAGCTCATCGGCACCTCACATCCTGTACATCAAGCAAGATACGCTTCATGGCTGCAAACAGGTAAGCTATTGCCTAAATATATATCGTAACTAAATATCTTCAGAGATTAAGACATATCACTTCATTCGGGCTCTTAGCTCAGTAGTACGAGCGTTCCGTTCGCAACGGAAAGGTCGCGGGTGCGATTCCCGCAGAGTCCACTATCGTTAAAACTCCTGCTTCAACAGTTGATGGCCGAATGAAACTCTACTTCATAACTTCAAACAGGTTCAAGTTGGAGATAGCAAGGGAGCTGCTTTCCACTCACGGAATCGATGTAAGGATGAAGTCACTGGAGCTCGATGAGATTCAGTCCCCGAATGTCGACGAGGTGGCGTATCACAAGGCGAACCAGGCCTTGAAACTGATGAAGGAACCCTTTATAGTGGACGACTCTGGATTCTACGTGGCAGGTTTGGGCGGCTTCCCAGGCGCTTACCTTAAGCCTGTAGTAAAAATGATAGGTTGGCATGGGGTACTCAACCTGCTTGGGGACAGCAGCCGGAGAGGAGCGACCTTTCGTGCGGTTCTGGTATTCGGAGACCCGAAGAGCGGCAAGACCATTAAGTTCGAGAGCAGGGTGCCCGGCATAATATCGCGCAAGGAACACGGTTCAAACAACAGGCGCATGCTGACAAGCAAGATATTCGTACCTGAGGGTAGCACAAAGACGATAGCACAGATGGGCAAGAAGGAATGGGCAGTGTTCATAAAAAGGGTGGAGACAAGCAGGTACACCAAGTTTGCGCTGTGGATCAAGAAGAGTTACCTCCATGCTGGCAGGCGTTAGCCTATCAGCGACTTGTATATCTCGTCGACCGTCTCTATGAACTCCCTGCCGTGCCTGTTCCTTGGGAGCTTCATATCCACGCTCTTCACCTCCTTCACTCTGGAGGGCTTGTTCGCGAGCACCACTATCTTGTCCGACAGCTCAACCGCCTCCTCAACGTTGTGGGTGACCATTATCACCGAGCTTACCGATATGTCCTTGCTCCTCAGCATATAAGTTATGTCGGCTCTGAGCGTGTTCGCTGTGAGCTCGTCGAGCGCGCTGAACGGCTCGTCCATGAGCAGAACTGTTGGCCCCGCTGCTATCGCCCTTGCGATGCCCACTCTCTGCTTCATACCTCCGCTCAGTATGTTGGGGTATGAGTTCTCGAACCCGTCGAGCTTGAACTTGTTCAGCAGCGCCCTCGCCCTGTACGTCTTTTCATCCTCGCTTATGTTGAGCGCTGAGAGCCCTATCTTGACGTTCTCTATGTTGGTGAGCCATGGAAGCAGCCCGAAGTCCTGGAAGACGAATGATATCTCCTTCCTTGGTTCAGTTATGGGCTTGCCCATGAACGTTATCTTCCCGTGCGTGGGCTTTATCAGCCCTGCCATTATCCTGAGCAGCGTGCTCTTGCCGCATCCGGACGGGCCTATTATTGATATGAAGTCGTTCTTCGGCGCCGAGAAGGATATGTCCTCCATTATCTTCAGCTTGCCGATGCTGTACGACACATCCTCGACGTTTATCAGGTCCATCCAATCATCTGTAGGCGCTCAGCGCGTTCCTGTAGAACTTCTTCCACACGAACCTGTTCACGAGTATTATCATTATTGTGAGGTTTAATAAACCGATTATCATCAGCGCTGTCCCGCTTCCCAGCGTGACCCCCATGACGTTCAGAGATGAGCTTCCGCTGTTCAGGCCGAGGTCCAGCAGCTTGCCGATCCCAATCCCCACTGTGCTTATCACGCTGCCGTTGCCTATCGCCGTGGTTGTGAACCTCTCAGCGACTATGCTCGCGTTCCATTCCGCTGCTATCGCTGTAACGGCGCCGGTTATGATGCCTGGCAGTATCGCCTTTATGTAGATGTTCTTCCATGCACTGACTCCCTTGACACCGAACAGCCTCTTGACCTCCATTATGCTCGCCGGAAGGTACACGCGGTTGGACATGGCGCTGAATATCACGTACCAAAGCCCGCTCAGGAAGAATATCACGAACGCGACCAGCTCTCCGTGGAACGGCACGTTCTTCAGCGAGAACGCGATTATGGGGAGCAGTATGGTCGCCGGTATCGAGGCGAGTATCTGGAGCAGGAGCAGGTACCATCCGCTGTGCTTTGACATGAATATCAGGTATACGCTTATCGGCACCGCCACCACCATCACCGCTGCGAAGGCTATCCACACTCTAGCGAACGAGGCGAACAACGACACTATAACTACGTATTCATACCCGAACACTCCCTTGTGCAGCACGGCGAGCGCCACAATCAGTATAGCCACGAGCGCTACTATTACGCCGTACGCAACCTTCCTCACCACGTGGCTCTCCTCCACAGATATCTTCACGTGGAACGGCCTTGGCTTCGTATGCCGCCTCTTGTGGGCTATAGTGCCCAAGTGCACGTGCACGCTGGGCATATGTATGTGGTGCACGAACTTGTTCAGCTTCGTCAGCCTGTAGCCAACGTCTATGCTCTTCACGAGCTCCGACACCCTGGAGCGGGGCGCACTCTGTTCGTTGTACCTGCCGAAGTAGTGCTCCATGGGCATGAAGAGCAGGAACCTGGTAATTATCACCGCGACTATGAAAAGGAGTATTCCTGCGCCGTAATACAGCAGGTGGCCAGGCGCGCTCGAGGCGGCTAGCGCAGTTAGCGCCACGCCTATCCCGTACTTTACTGTATAAGCATTGCTCCCCGTGGAGAATATCTCGCTGGTCACCAAATAAAACAGCCCGATTGACCATGAAAGTATGGACTGTTCCACTGCCCTCGGCATGCTCGCTGGGATGAATATCTTCCTCAGCCTCTCCAGCTTGGTCATCTGGTAGACCTTCGACACCTCTATCGTCTCCTCGGGCAGAGCCTTGACTGACTCGTAGACCCCGAATATTATGTTCCACACCATTCCCGTCACTATGAGGAATATCACGGAGATGTTTATGCCCACATAGTTTGGTATCGAGGTCACTATGACCAGTATTGCGAACGGGAAGAACGCGAGTATGGGCAGCGTCTGAAGTATGTCGACGATCGGTATCGCTATGCGCTCTGCAGCCTTTGAGCGAGCCGCGTATATGCCTATTCCAAGCCCGAGCAGCATGGACACCGCCAGCGCTATCAGCATCCTGCCCCACGAGAAGAGTATGTCCACTACCAATGGAAGGATGCCGCCGATATCCATGGATAAAAATCCCTCCACTCATTTATAATCTTTTGCTCTCTCGCGTGCATCGCTGCGCCGCTGCCGCAAATATGAAAGTATATAAGCTTGATTTACCAATTTTCCAATTACGGTGTTATATTGCAGGATAAGCATGACAAGGTCGAGAAGGTAGTCGTACTTGCGGCAGGATTCGGCACGAGGTTCTATCCGCTCACCAAGGCGCAGCCAAAGGAGATGCTTCCGATACTCGACAAGCCGGTCATACACTACGTGGTTGAGGAGATTGTCAACTCAGGACTGGACAAGATACTGCTGATAGTTGGGAAGGGCAAGGAATCGGTCATAAACTACTTTGACAGCCACGAGATGGACGACAAGAACGAGGACCACGGAGGCATGGACAAGTTCCCAGAGATATTCTACGTCAGGCAGAAGAAGCAGCTGGGCCTCGCCAACGCGATAAATTACGCTCACAAGTTCGTGGGCACCGAACCATTCGTTGTCCTCCTCGGTGACATGATCTACGATACGCCTAAGGGCAACCAGGTCGTGAAGCAGCTGATTGACGTGTACAACAAGCAGAAGTGCACGGTAATCGCTGTAGAGAAGCTCCCAAGAGACAGGATAAAGGACTATGGGATAATCGACGGGGACAAGATTGCGGAGAACCTGTGGAGGGTCAAGGGTGCAGTTGAGAAGCCCGACCCCGCCAACGCTCCGAGCGACATCGGCATCGGTGGCGCATACCTCTTTACCTCTGAGATATTCGATTACATAAAGGCCCTAAAGCCGGGCAGGAACAACGAGTACCAGATAACCGATGCCATATCCGACATGGCAAAGGACCACAAGGTGTTAGGGTACAGGATAGAGGGCGGCTACCACCACATAGGCGACAAGGAGTCCTGGATAAAGACCTTCATAGAATTCGCGAAGAAGGACAAGAGGTTCAAGGGCTGGCTCCCTGTATCTTAGCTAGGATAATTTCTTGTAATAATCCAGGGTTAGCGCTATCCCCTTCTCAAATGAGTACCTGTGCCTCCAGCCTAGCTCTCTCCTTATCTTGCCGGCGTTTATCGCGTACCTCATGTCCACGCCCGGCCTGTCCTTTACGTGGTTTATCAGCGAGGCCGGCCTGTCCAGCATGTGGAGCACCCTCTTCACCACGTCTATGTTGTGCATCTCACATCCTGCGCTGATCAGGTAGGTCTCTCCGATTTTCCCCTTCTTCAGCACAGCCTCTATGCCTGAGCAGTGGTCCTCCACGTAGATCCAGTCCCTCACAGCCATCCCTGT
>JAGWFU010000050.1 GCA_028867845.1 Microcaldota archaeon
ATGTAGACCCCGCTCTTCTCCCTTATCACGTCAAGCGGCCTCTGCACACCGTCGTATATCTTCGTTAGTATTCCCGGGCCTAGCTCCACCGAGAGCGGCTGGCCCGAGCTCTCCACCGGCTCTCCAGGCCTTATCCCGCTCGTGTCCTCGTATACCTGTATGACCGCGGCGCTCTCCCTCAGCTGTATTATCTCGCCGATTAGCCCTAAGGTTCCAACCTTCACAACATCGTACATGTTGCTGCCCCTCATCTCGTCAGCGATGACGAGCGGCCCCGCAATTTTTATTATGATTCCCATAAATTCATCTCTCTTCTATCTCTTTGCTATGTCTATCCCTATGGCCCTTATTATGAGCCTCCTAAGCGTGTCTGATTCAAGATCCTTCTGGTTGTAGGATGGTATCCCTATGAAGAGCGGCGTTATGCTGGTGTCCATTATCGCGAGCAGCTTCCTGTCCTTGACCATCTTCATGCTCATCTCGTTCATTATCACCATCCCCACCTCGCTCTTTGCGAGCACGTCCCTGACTGCCGCCTCGACCTCCTCAGCTGTCTCGGTGCTGTAGATGCGCTTTATGCCGCTGACCCCCAGGCCCATGCTCAGCATAGCGTCCCCTATGACCGCTATCCTGAACTCCTTTGCAGCTACATTGCCCATCTTATCATCCCGTTTATCTCCTCCTCGCTGAGGCCGTACATCTTTCCCTTTATTATCACCCTGAGCGCGAATATCTCTATCTCCTTCAGGTAGAAGTATGCCACTATGGTGCCGAACGAGAGCACGCTGTGCTTCAGCGTGGACATGACCTTCTCGAATATCTTGTTCCTCATCGCTATCTCGAACGCCAGCATCTGCCTGAACTTGTTGGACTCGTATGCGGCCAGCGCCTCCTTGAGGTCGAAGCTCTTTATTCCGCCGACCAGGTCCCTCATGTCCTTTGCGCCGTCGAAAGTTGAGACTAGGCTCTCGACAGTAGTTATCCCGTTCGTTATCAGCAGGTTGCTCACCTCCGAACTCTTTATGCCGTACTTCTTCGCCCTCAGCAAGGTCCTGACATTCCTCATCTCTATGTCGAGCTTCACCACCATCGCTGACTCGTAGCTGAGCCTGCTCAGCCTGTATATCGCGCCCCCGAGGAGGCTGAAGAACGTCTTGTCTATCTCCGCGTTGACCAGGGTTATGTTGCCCGTCTTCCTGTAGGTGTCGAGCGCCACGTCGAGTATCTGCCTGTACGGCGTGCTGAGCACCAGCTTGCCCACAGCGTACTCTATGTTAGCCTCTGCCATCGCCTCCTTGATGACCCTCGCGCTGACGTTCTCCGAGCTCACTATGTACTTGGATATGCTGTCAAAGCTCTTGCCGTTGGCCTTCGCGCTGAGCACCAGCTTTATGTTGTAGAGGTCCCACTTGCTTACTATCCTTATTATGATGTCCCTCTGCTCCTTCGGGGTTATGGCTATCACCTTCTCCGCTGTCTTCGCCAGGCTTCTCCTCAATGCGAAGTCGAGCAACTCCTCCCTCTCATTTATGTCGCCGAACTCCTCTATGTAAGGCTTATAATCCGTCTGGAGCAGCTTGGCGAGTATGACCTTCATGTCGTCGGTCTTGTATATGTCCTTCAGGAACTCCTTGTTGAGCATCTTGGACTCCATGGCCTTGACCCTAGAGTTGGAGTACCCGTAGAGCCTCGCTGCGCCATAACCGACCTGTGCCATAGTATCACTTCTTCCTCTTCACTGCCTTCTTCTTGACCGCCTTCTGCTTCCTCATCGCCTTGGGCTTCGACTTCTTTGTTGCTTTCGCGGCCTTTGCTGCCACGGCCTTCTTCGCTCCCGCGAAGAGGTGCGCGTTTATCACCTTCCTTATCTGCTCCTCGCTCGCGTCTATCAGCTTGTCCAACGTGGCGTCAATGCTTACGCTCCTGTCCTGCGAGTAGATCATCAGCCCCCCGCTCATCTCCCTCGCCTCTACCTTGGCGGTTGTCTTCCCTATGAGCGGGATGTCCTTCTTCGATGTGGCTATCACGTAGTTGCCGTCAGTCGACATCTCCTTGGCTGACTTGAGCGCGCTCTTGAATATCTTGGGATATCCCGGGCTGGCCCTCGCCTTCCTCACGAGTTCCCTCTTTATGGACCTCATCTCGGCCTCGAGTGCCTCCTCCATCGCCGCCAAGATCGCGCTCTTCCTCCCGATCTCCATGCTGGACTCGTACTCCCTGTTCAGGAGGTCTATCTCCGCCTTGAGGCTCCTCTCGTGCTCGGCGACAATGGCCGCAGCCCTTGCCCTGGCCTCCGAGACCACGAGCTCGCACTCCTTCCTGCTCTCCTCGCGGATTCGCCTGGCCTCCTTCCTGGCGTTCTCCTCTATCTCATGCTTGATCTCTTCCAAAGGCATGCTTCTTACCCTTGATCAGACTATTCCAGCGCTGAGCATTATCAGTATCGCCACTACGAAGCCGAATATGAGCAGCGTCTCGGGCAGCACCAGGAACAGCAGGGCCATACCCAGCTGCTCAGGCTTCTCGGCTATCAGGCCTATGCCTGCGCTTCCTATGCCTGACTGCGCTATTCCTGTTCCCACTGCGCCTCCGAGTATTGCTACCCCTGCCCCTATGCTCGCGATCGCGGTCTCTATTCCTATTGCCATTCTTATCAACTCAATCTTCTTTAGTGTAACGCCTCCTGAAGTAATACGGCCTGAACCTTATGCCGTTCCCCGTGTAGAACTTTGAGAAGAACTCAACGAAGTTCAGCCTTATGCTCTGTATTATGCCCTCGAATATGCCAAGCAGCATGTTGAGGAGGTGCAATATGATGAAAATTACCAAGAAAGCTATAAATACCAGTATCCCGTGCGCCAGCGTCGGAGTGAAGGCGTTGTCTATCAGGTAGGCTATTATCACGCTGGCCAGTCCGAACCCGAGAATCCTTGTGTAGCTGAGCGGGTGTGTTATCAGGTTTGTCAGCTCACTGGCCTCTATGCCGCTCAGTGCGCCCGTGGCTACGAACGTGATTATACTGATCACGGCCGCTACTGTTGATACGGTGCTGCCGAACGCATGGAAGAGCAGGCCGCCTATGCCGAATATCCCGGATATTATCGCCGCTATCGCGGTGAGCTTGCTTATCGCGAGCTTGGTCTCGTGGTGCCTCATCTTGTTGACGAAGCTGAACACCTGGCCTAGCACTACTTGGGTTATGCCTATGAAGACGGTGAACAGTATGATGTTGACCGTGTTCTTGGTCCAGTCGAATATCTTCAGGAAGTTAAGGAACGGTATCGAGAACCCAAGGTATTGGTTGGATATCACACCGAAGAATATTATCGACACCGATGAGAGCTGCCAAATCTTCGCTACGTTGTGCATCAGCCCCTCCGGGTCAGTCTTCCTTGCTATGATAGTGGCTATCACCAGCGACGCCAGGCCGTATCCTACGTCGCTGACCATCATGCCGTAGAATATTATGAACGATACTATGAATATCCAGGTCGGGTCTATCTCGTCGCTTCTCGGCACCGAGTAGAAGTTGAGCAGGAACCCGAACGAGCTGAGCGCCTTCGGCCTCTCCGTGTAAGTGGGCGCGAGCTCACTTGTCTTTATCTCATCGAACTGGTAGAGGTTATCGGTGCACTTCGCCACCGCGGCCTTGAGCTCCTTGAGCATCTTCTTCGGGATCCATCCGTCCACAACGAAGACCCTCTGGGTCCTCTTGAACCTTGTGCTGATGTTGGCCCTCTCGTACTCTATCTCGAGCATCTCTGTGAGTGCCGCCACCTCGAAGTAGTTGTTAGCGCTTACCTCCGCTATCTTGGCGTCTATCGTCTTTATTGTCGCCCTTATCGCAATCTTCTCCTTCTCGAGCCTTGCCTTCATCTCTCCTGGAGTGGAGTCGAGCTTCCCCCCTGCGAGGTTTATCTCTATGTGCTTCACCGCCTTCACAGCCGCCTCGACTTCGGACGACCTTTCCTTCGGGTAGGCTATGAAGAAGAGCCACTCCTTGTCCTTGAGCTCCTTTGCTATAAGCTCGTGCTTGGCCTTTGTCCTCTTGAGCAGCTCCCTGAACTTCCCGGAATACTTCCTCTCTATCTTTATAGCCTTGAAATCGAGGACGCCGCTGTGCAGCTTACCGAAGTCTATTCCCGTGCCGTCGAACATCTCCGCAATCGCGAGTGTGTCGTCGATGTTCCTTATCCTGTCGCTGAGGCCCTTCCTCTGCCCTGAGAGCGTGAATGCCTCGTTCGCCGCGTCGAATCCCTCGCACCTCTCAAGCAGCTCCTTTACGTCGAGATGCTTTAGCTGCTTGATCTCCTTCTGCTCCTTGGGCGCCTTTAGCACCGATAGGACGCTGTTGAACTTCACCAGCATGTCGGATATCCTGGGAAGAAGCTCCGATGTACTGTCGTCGTTTATCTCAAGCGTCCCCTTGCTTATGTCAATCGTGCCCAGCTTCTGCAGTTCCCTAACCAGCGCGTACTTCTTGGACTCGAGAGAAAGTATCC
>JAGWFU010000051.1 GCA_028867845.1 Microcaldota archaeon
ATGACCCCGCTATCTGTTCGCATTTGGAGCGATTTGTAAGTTGTTATCAGTATAGGTGCGCCGTAATCCTTGTGTAGATAATTAAGTATCCCTATCTTACTCCTTAGTGCCTCAATCTCATCTTTGTCTAGGAATTTATGCAACATTCTCTGGGTCTGATCTACCATGACGTTTGTCGGCACTGCTATAATGCATTTCATGTCCGTATTTCCCATAATGCTTTCCATGAATTTGATATATAGTGGCGTCTTGCCTGCAGATGTAGGCAGTGCCACATATCCTTCCTGACCGCCATTTTTTACAAAACTAATCAGGTCATCAAATACAGTCACCTGCCTGCCCCTTAATACCGCATTAGCACCATAGTGTGCTGCCCTATAGGACTCTAGGTTATTTATTGCCGTTTCCCTGTAGTATTCAAATGGCTTAGCTAGGCTTGTGTCCAATTTATGCCCAGTATTAGTTACCATATAAGTTACATAAAATATTGCCGTTTCCAGTTATATATACATTTTGGTAAGTTTAAGGCAAGATTTAAAAAGCTTGCTGTTGAGTAAGGCTACAAAACGCATTTGGGCCACAGAGCTACATATTATAGTACGACTCATCTACATGTGTCAAACTGTCCACTACAAAGCTCTTCTGGAGATCCCTCAACAGGTTTTCGCTGCCGATGGATACCCTCGCATTGAGGAAGTTACCAAGCTCGGTGACCTTGCCACCCTCAGACTTTGCCACGTTCCTGTCAATGCACAGTTCCAGACCGCTTCCAGTCTTGTACACCAGCCTCTCCTTTATCACTGAGGATATCTTCCTGCCGTACAGAGAGGTCAACCCTGCCTCCGCCTTTGTGTCTATCTCGAATGTTATGTTCGACCGCTCTATGAAATCTGAACCAAGCCTGGGCCCCTTGTATGTGAATATCTTCCTGCCCGATTCCGATCGTACCCTTATAATCTCATCGCTCTTCCTCAAGTCGGCTGCGCCTGACATGTAGTAATCATCGTGCTGCGTTGACTGAGAGACCAGCTGGGCGGACAGAATCTCCGGAAGCTTGAACGATTCGCTTATCTTGAACTTGAGCTGGATCTCCCTGGTGTCGGACTTGAGCGTCTCCTTGTAGGGGTCGTAGTCGTTGAGTATCACGATGTCGGCAGCTGGCATCGTGCTGGCCACGTTGCTCCTGTATGTAGACTCCACAACCGTGCTCGTGTACTCGAGTATGAAGCTCGGCGTCCATGCGGTCCTCTTCAGGTCGCGGGCGATCCTCCTCGCGAACCTGCCGTGCGCGCTCGCGTCGACGAACACCTTCACATCGGAAAGCTGCACCAGCTGCTCGTGAAGCGCAAAGATACCTTCTATTATTATTATCTTGGAGGGGACGACCTTCTCCGTTCCGACCCTCTCCTGGGCCTTGAAGCTGAATATCGGCTTGTCTATAGTGGCTGAATCCCTAAGCATCCCCACATGCTCGGCAAGGAGCGGGGTGTCGGTATGGTCGGGATGGTCGAAGTTTATCTCCCTCCCTTTCTCCTTCTCTGCCTTGAGATATGCATTGCCCTTGAGGTAGTCGTCCATCGAGATGAGTATGGACTCGCCCCTGAACGCCTGCATCACCTGGGCGGACACGATGCTGCTCTTCCCCGAGGCGGAGCCGCCGGCTATGTTGACTATTATCGGCCTGTCGGCCTTGGCCTTGAGCGCGCTTATCCTCTTTATGAGAGCGCCCAGGCCGTTCTCCACGTCGTAGCTCTCCTGCATCTCAGGTTCCCTCTTCCCAGCCGGTCAGGTACTTCTTCTGCTCCTCGGTCAGGCTGTCGATCGAGATCCCCATGCTCTCGAGCTTGAGGCTGGCGACCTCCTGATCCTGCTCCTTGGATATCTCGTATACCCCGGGCTTCATCCCCTTCGATTCCTTCGCGAGCCGCACTATCGACATGAACTGGTTCGCGAAGCTCATGTCCATCACCTCGCTCGGGTGCCCCTCAGCCGCTGCGAGGTTGACCAGCCTGCCCTCGCCGAGTAGGTAGAGCCTCCTTCCATCGGCCATTATGTACTCCATGTTGTTAGGACGCACCTCCTTCCTCGACTTCGCGAGGGACTCGAGGTCCTCCACAGACACCTCCACGTTGAAGTGGCCGGCGTTAGAGAGGATCGCCCCGTTCTTCATCAGCCTCATGTGCTCCTTAGTTATGACGTTCTTGCAACCCGTCGCGGTGATGAACACGTCCCCCAGCTTCGCGGCCTCTGCCATCGACATCACGCTGTAGCCGTCCATCCGCGCCTGCAGGGCCTTGATGGGGTCCACCTCAGTGACTATCACGTTGGCTCCCATGCCCTTTGACCTCGATGCTATGCCGCTCCCGCAGTGTCCGTATCCGCCGACCACGACGTTCTTGCCGGAGAGGAGAACGTTGGTGGCCCTGATTATCCCGTCGAGCGCGCTCTGTCCCGTGCCGTATACGTTGTCGAAGCTCGACTTCGTGGCCGCATCGTTGACCGCGATTATCGGGTACATCAGCTTGCCGTCGTTCGCCATCGCCCTTATCCTGTGCACCCCGGTCGTCGTCTCCTCCGTGCCCCCCTGCAGGCCCTCGAGGTACTCCCTGTGCTTGGTGTGAACCGTGAATATGAGGTCGGCGCCGTCGTCGAGCGTGAGCTGCGGCTTCATCTTCAGCGTCTGCTCTATGCACCAGTAGTAGTCCTCCGAAGAGAGCCCGCGCCATGCGTATATGTCGATCCCTTCGTCGGCGAGAGCGGCGGCAATGTCGTCCTGCGTGGAGAGCGGATTGCACCCTGACCAGGACACCGTTGCGCCTGCCGCCTTCAGGGTCTCAACCAGCACCGCAGTCTCCTTCGTGACGTGCAGGCAGCCCGCTATCCTCATCCCGTCGAGCGTCCTCGCCTTGGAGTGGATCTCCCTGAGCTTCATGAGCACGGGCATGCTCGCCTGGGCGAGCTCTATCTTGAGCCTCCCCTGCTTTGCCAACGATGAATCTAGTATCTTCGCCATCATACCAACCGCTAAAGTAGTCAAGGTTTATGGGCAGACAAAGGATAATAACCATTGCAGTGCGGACGGAGAAAGAGGTATCAGATTGAGTCGTGCATCGTCCTGAGCAGGCCCACTCGCCCGCTGCCGAGCATGTACCTGCATGTGTTCATCTTCAGCCTTATCCCGGCGATAGCTGCCTCGCTTACGCCTGCCTCCCAGGCGAAGCCTATCGCGTCCTTGAACGCCTCGTGAGCGATCCCGAAGTGCAGGTTCCTCTCTGCTGCCTCGCCGGCCATCACGCCTGAGGTCACAGCCCTCATCTTCAGGGGCTTCACCCCAGAGTCGGGCATCTTGAGCGCGACAGCGGTTGATATCGCGGTCTTAAGCGCGATGAGCTCCTTGGAGTAAGCACCGGAGGCCCTGGAGTCGTCGGCAGCGAGCATCGAGGTACAGTGCAGCATATTGTTCATCTCGGTTGGGCTGTGTATCAGGTAGGGCAGCCGGCTCTGTGCGGATAGTACGCCCTTGTACGCCCATATTGCGGCGAAGTAGTCGTGGTCGGCGGCCGATTCCCTGCCGTAGCTGAGCATCACGTCGATGTGGCCCTTCCTAAGCGAAACCGCCATGGAGTCGAGTTGGTTGATCACCGCCTGGGCGGCGCCCTTGCGCCTGTAGTGGCCCAGCGTCCCCTCTGCAGCTTCCGCTGCGATGCCGCATACGTTGACCACAGACGGGAAGTTGCGGTAGATGCCGCCGCGGATATGTTGGCGCTTCTTTATCTCCCCGCATATCAGGATCAGCTGGTCGTTGGAGAACACTATCTCCTCGGTCTCCTTCACCTTGGTAAGGGCGACGCCGCGTGCCTTGAGCGCGAGGTTGAGCGCCTCGTCCAGGCCGCCCTCCCTCTTCAGTGCGGAGCCGGCATCGTTGTAGAGGATGTTCCACTCTTCCCTGGCTCTTTCCACATAGCTCTTCTTCGATGCGTCGAGCATGTTTCAACCCTTTAGTTATTCTATGTAATTGCAGTTCACTGGCGGATCCGGCCTCTGGCCGTGAGAGCTTTACCGAGTAGCAGTCAGCCGTGGATAATATTTATACCTTCCCTGCGGGTTTTCAGAAAGCTATTTAAATGCTTGTGTGTATAAACTGTTGCCGACAAGGGCCGGCCCAAAAAAGGATTTTGGCGTGATAAAATGGTAGAGCTAAAGGAATGGATCTTGAAGATTGCGGACGAAGAGGACGATGAGGACGACGCCGACGAGGACGACGACGAGGACATGGACGACGAGGATTTCGAGGACTGATGTCCCGGATCCCTGCCCATCTGATGCTCATTCTTTTTCCCTTGTTTGCGCGGAACCCAAGTTTCGTGCGCGCCCCTCAGACGTATATAGAAAGATATATAGAAGTCAGAGGTGGATATATATTCAGCGGGTGCGCCATAATGAGGTGCAGCCATTTTGCGCGGCGAGTGCCGCCTGTCTTAGG
>JAGWFU010000002.1 GCA_028867845.1 Microcaldota archaeon
CGCTGGGCATAGCAGCGGTTACGATAATAATAGGCACATACGCAAGGGGCGTACTGAACCTGCCTTACACGTGATGGTATGAACATGTTTGATGGAATGGCTGTAGTTGACGTAGAGGCCACTGGTCTCGACAGCAGGAGGTGCTCGATAGTCAGCGTGGGCGTAGTGCTGTACTCGAAGGGCAAGGTCAAGGAGTACTACTACGAGTGCAGGCCCTTCAGGGGGGCGGTGATAAACGACGAGGGCCTTGAGGTCAACGGCACCACGAGGAAGGAGCTCAAGTCGCTGAAGAGGATTCCGCAGAGGAAGATGATGAAGGAGATGTACAGGATACTGAAGTCGAACAGGGTGCACACCATAGCGGGGCAGAACACATCGTTCGACAGGGACTTCCTGGACGCTGCGGCAAGGAGGTGCAAGGTGCGCTGGGACTTCGGACATAGGACAATTGACATGCATTCAATAGCGTACGCAATAATGCTGGAGAAGGGGATGAAGATACCGACAAAGGTAGGCGGGCGCAACCATCTCACTGCCGACGTCATATACACGAAGTTGGGGATTCCTGAGGAGCCGAGGCCGCACAACGGGCTCGTGGGGGCGAGGATGGAGTTCGAGGGGCTGGCCAGGATGATCTACGGGAAGGGCGTGCTCAGCGACTTCAAGAGGTACAGGGTCACCAGCTTCCACATGTAGCCCACAATCTATAAATAGCTTGATTGGGATAGCTTATCGCTAATTGTTAGGGGGTGCTCGAAATGGTTGAAGAAGCTCAGGCAGAAGAGACGATAAAGAACATAGTCAAGCATATGGAGATGCTGATGGAGGACACCAGCGTCCCGAAGAACGTGAGGAGCGCCATAACCGAGGCCAGGAACAAGCTTAACTCACAGGGGGAGTACATAGTGAGGGTCTCATCGGCGATATACAGCCTTGATGCTGTGAGCAACGACATAAACCTTCCTCCTCAGGCGAGGACGGGTATATGGAACATACTGAGCATGCTCGAATCCATCAAGACTGCATAACATGGCTGGGGAAAATGTCATCAAGGATATGGTTAGCCGGCTCTCACGCGCTAACATACTTATAGGCGGAGACATACGTCCAGGCCTGGTTACAGAACTTAATTCAGAACTGATTCTATCTCGCCTCCTTGAACGTTACAAGAACCTGGAGAAGATGGCGATAGTCAACAACGAGGAGATAGAGAACATAGTGAAGGAGCTGGACATGGAGAAGGCTCCGATGCCCATAGAGATAAGGCAGAAGACAGGCTTCCTGCCGATGGCAAACGAGGTCGACGCGCACTATACGATAACAAATAACCCCATAGAGAGGGCGGAGGGCACGGTCGACGACTTCGTGCAGCACTTCAAGAGCAGGCTGGAGAAGATGAGGAGGATACTCGAGACCCACAGGGGATCGGTGTCTGGAGTCCTGCCCACTCTCGAGAGCCTCAAGTCCTACACAGCTGGCAGGGATATTACGATAATCGGGATCGTCTCCAACAAGATAACGACCAAGAACGGAAACATAATGATGATACTGGAGGACGAGACTACCGAGGCGAAGGTGATGTTCATGAACGGCTCCTCGAAGCAGGCGAGGGCGCAGTTCGAGGCTGCCGGGAACATAGTGAACGACGAGGTGCTCGCCATCAAGGGAAAGATATCCGGCCCATTCGTGATAGCCAACGAGATAGTATGGCCGGACGTCCAGCTAAAGGAGAGGAAGAGCACAGAGGACGACATCGCGATAGCGATGATATCTGACATGCACGTGGGCAGCAAGCTCTTTATGGAGAAGAACTTCACGCACCTTATAAAGTGGCTGAACGGGGATGTTGATGGGAAGGCGGGGCTGGCTGGGAAGATAAAGTACCTGGTGGTGGGCGGCGACATAGCTGACGGCATCGGAGTGTATCCAGGGCAAGACAAGGACCTCGCGATACTCGACGTGTACAACCAGTACAGGGTGTTCTTCAACTTCGTGAGGGCGATACCAGAGTACATCCACGTCTTCATAATACCTGGCAACCACGACGCTGTTCAGAGAGCTGAACCACAGCCGGAGCTCACCGCGGACCTGATCGGCGACTTCCATATGGAGAACGTGCACATGCTCCCCAACCCGAGCTTCCTCACTCTCCACGGAATAGATGTGCTAGCGTACCACGGCACATCTCTCGACTCGGTGATAGCTGCGATACCCAACATGAGCTACGCCTATCCGGAGAAGGCTATGACTGAGATGCTGAAGAGGAGGCACCTCTCTCCGATCTACGGCGGCAACATAATAGTCCCGAGCAAGAACGACAACCTCGTGATAGAGAGGATACCTGACATACTGCAGATGGGCCACGTGCACAAGAACGGATACGCGAACTACCACGGGGTGGAGGTGGTCAACAGCGGAACATGGCAGGCGAGGACGGACTACCAGATAATGCAGGGACACATACCCACGCCGTGCCTGATGCCGGTCTTCGAGACGAAGAGCGGCAACATGACAATGGTGGACTTCAACAGGGAGATATGATGACAGACCAGTACTTCGGTATGCTTGACGCCCAGTTCGCACGGGCATTCGCTGTGGCTGAGAGGGCGAGGTCGATGGGATACGACCCAGAGCCGCACGTGGAGATAAAACCAGCACCGGACATAGCCACCAGGGTGGAGGGAATAATAGGCGTGGAGGGCCTTGCGGGCATGATAAACAGGCTCGCGATAGAGAACAGGCAGGAGCTCGCGTTCAGCATGGTCAGGGAGATATGCACAGGGAAGGAGTTCGAGACCGAGACTGCGGACAAGAAGCTTACGCTCGCCTCCAGGGTGGGCCTCGCCATACTCACCGAGGGAGTGGTGGTCGCGGCTACAGAGGGACTTCAGGGGGTTGAGCTGCACAAGAACGCGGACGGCTCCGACTACATAGCAGTTTTGTATGCAGGACCAATAAGAGGAGCAGGAGGCACCAGCATGGCGCTCTCGGTCGCGCTCGCAGACTATGGGAGGAAGCTGCTCAACATAGGGAGATACCAAGCGCAGAAGAGCGAGGTTGAGAGGTGCGTGGAGGAGGTGCAGATCTACGACTCTAGGTGCGCGCGCCTCCAGTACAGGCCCAACGACAAGGACATAAGGACGATAATAGAGAGCTGCCCTGTGTGCGTGGACGGCCTTCCTACGGAGCAGATAGAGCTCAGCATACACAGGAACATAAAGAGGCTCGACGCTGCAGGGAAGGAGCAGATGATAAGCAACCGTGTAAGGGGAGGAATCTGCCTGGTCCTCTGCGAGGGCATAGCGCAGAAGGCGAAGAGCGTGCTCAAGCACGCGAAGAACGCGGGGCTCGACTGGAGCTGGCTGAACGAGACGATAAAGGTGGACAAGAAGCAGCCGAGCGAGGCCGAGAAGAGCAACAAGGAGTCTGTCTTCCTGCAGGAGCTGATTGCTGGGAGGCCTGTGCTCGCCTATCCGGGCCACGTGGGCAGCTTCAGGCTTAGGTACGGCAGGTCCAGGATGACTGGCATAGCAGCGAAGGGTTTCAGCCCTGCTAGCATGCACCTGCTCGACGAGTTCATAGCCTGCGGCACGCAGCTGAAGATAGAGAAGCCGGGCAAGGGGTGCGTGGCGACGCCGGTGGACTCCATCGAGGGTCCGTTCGTGAAGCTTGATGACGGCAGGGCGCTGAGGATCAACGACATAGCGACAGCTAAGGAGCTGCACCCCAGGGTGAAGAAGATAATAGCCGTGGGCGACGTGCTCATCACATACGGCGACTTCAAGAAGAGCAACACGCCGCTGGTGCCGACAAGCTACGTTGAGGAATACTGGACGGCGCAGCTGAATGCGAAGGGCGTAGTAGACCAGAAGGATCCGGTTAGCTACAGGGAGGCTTACGACATATCCATGGAGCGCGGGGTGCCAATGCATCCGAGGTACATATACGAGTACGCGGAGATAGAGACGCCTGACCTGATCGACCTCTGGAAGGCGGTTGCCCTGTCGAGGATAAAGAAGGAGGGCAAGAGCGTCTTCGATGTCTCCTCAATAGAGATTGACTCCTCCGAGCAGCTGGTGCTTGTAGCGGAGAGGCTCTGCATTCCGCACGTGGAGGAGAACAACACGATACGGATAGAGGGGGATGATGCGCAGAGCTTGATGGTCTCGTTCGGCTTCTCGCAGAACGGCGAGCTCCACGTCGATGGCTCGGCTATAAAGGGAATCGACCAGCTGAAGTCGCCGCTTGAGATACTGAACGATCTATCGCCTGTACAGATAATGAAGCGCTCCACGAGGCTGGGCGGCAGGATAGGGAGACCCGAGAAGGCGAGGGAGAGGCTGATGAAGCCTGCTCCCCACGCTCTCTTCCCCATTGGTGAATACGGTGGCAAGGAGAGGAGCGTGTCGAAGGCCTACGCCAACAGCAAGAGGAAGTTCAAGTCTGAGGTTGAAGTTGAGGCTGCGAGGTTCAAGTGTCCCATAGGCAAGGAGACCCTCGGCTCACCCTACTGCAGGATCCACCAGTCAAGGACGAGGATAGAGAAGATATGCAAGAGCTGCGGAAGGGAGGGCACTCTCGACATCTGCGGGTTCTGCGAGGGCAAGACATCTGGCAGCGAGGTCAAGAGGCTGGACATAGCAGCCATCGTGGACGATGCGATGAGGTCGCTCGAGATGACAAACCTCCCGAAGATTGTGAAGGGAGTTAAGGGACTGTCGAGCAGGGACAAGATACCTGAACCCATTGAGAAGGGGATACTCAGGGCCGCGAACAACGTGTACATATTCAAGGACGGCACATCAAGGTTCGATGCCACTGACGTGCCCATGACGCACTTCTACCCGAGCGAGGCGGGGATAAGCCTGGAAAAGCTGGCTGAGCTCGGCTACACGCTGGACTACAAGGGCAACAAGATCGAGTCCGTGGACCAGCTTGTGGAGCTTAGGCACCAAGACGTCCTAGTCAACAGGAGGTGCGCAAACTACACCATGGGAATCGCCAAGTTCGTGGACGAGCTGCTCGAGAAGTACTATGGCATGGAGCCGTTCTACAACCTCAGCACCGTTGACGACCTGATCGGGCATCTCGTGATAACGCTGTCGCCGCACACATCAGCAGGAGTGCTGTGCAGGATAATCGGCTTCACGGACGCGAACGTGGGGTTCGCACACCCGTACGTGATATCCGCAAGGAGGAGGAACTGCGACGGCGACGAGGACACCACTATGCTGCTGCTCGACGCGCTCATCAACTTCTCTAAGAGTTATCTCCCTACCACCATAGGCGGGACAATGGACGCACCCATCATACTTACTATAAAGGTGGAGCCCAAGGACGTGGACGACGAGGTCCATGACATGGAGGTTACGGAGGCGTATGGCCTGGATTTCTACGACAAGACCATGCAGTACGCAGGGCCCGGAGAGGTGAGCGTGGATCTGGTCAAGGGCAGGCTCGGCGGGGAGGGAAGGTTCAGCGGGATAAACTTCACGCACATGAGCGGACCCAGGGCCGTTGCAGAGTCGCCCATCAAGAGCATGTACACGAAGCTCAACACCATCCAGGAGAAGATAGACCAGCAGTTCAAGCTGATGGACAGGCTGTGCAGCGTGGAGAGGAGCGACGCGGCGAGGAGGCTGATATCGAGCCACTTCATACCCGACCTGATAGGCAACATGCACAAGTTCTCGAAGCAGGGGTTCAGGTGCATATCGTGCAACGCAAAGTACAGGAGGGTGCCGCTCGTTGGGAAGTGCACAAGGTGCCAGCAGGGCAAGCTGGTGCTGACGATATCGAAGGGCAGCATAGAGAAGTACCTTAACATGGCCATAGCTTTGGCGAACAGGTACAACCTCGAGCAGTACATCAAGCAGAGGCTCTACCTGATCAGGGACGAGATACAGAACGTGTTCGGGGGAGTGGGCGGCGGCAACATACCCACGAAGCAGTTCAACCTCGCCAAGTTCATGTAGATATTTATAGTTAATCAGAGTTTCATCTTCGGCGATCTGTTGGACACTATAACGATAATCGGACTCATAGCAGGCGCACTGACTACAATTGCATACATACCGCAGGCGATAAAGGTCTGGAAGACAAAGGAGACGCATGACCTCTCCATAGTGTGGCTCATTATACTCGCAGTCGGAGAGCTGATATGGATAGTCTACGGTGCACTCATCAACTCGCTGCCTGTGATAGCGACAAACATAGGGAGCGCCTTCCTCGCGCTGTTCATACTCGCATACAAGGCAAAGTACAAGTAGTCAATCCATCTCGAGATACTTTGATATCTCCTTTAGCCCCATTGCGTTCACTATCCTATCCTTGGTTAACCATCCCCTTCTTGCCGTGCCCACGCCATACCTCATGTAGGCGAAGTGTGGGGTCCTGTGTGCATCCGAGTCTATCGCGAACTTTATCTTGTACTTGGAGGCGCTAATTATGTTGGTGTCGTTCAGGTCCAGCCTCTTCGGCTGGGCGTTTATCTCCATAGCCACGCGGTTGCGCTCTGCAGCCTCGCACACCTTGTCGAGATCCAGCCTGTAGGCGTCCCTGCTCGGCATCTCCCTGCCAGTGGGGTGTCCGAGCACGTCTATGAAACCCGAATCTATAGCCTTGACTATTCTCTTGGTCATCTCTTCCTCAGGTTGGTTGAATGCGCTATGCACTGATCCCACCACCCAGTCCATTGACTTGAGGCACTTCTGGTCAAGGTCGAGGCTGCCGTCCTTGAGTATGTCGACCTCTGCCCCCTTCAGTATCCTTATCTTACCGTACAGCCTCTTGTTTAACGCGTCCACCTTCTTGAAAAATAATTCGAACTGCTTCTCGTTCATCCCGTTCTCGACCTTGAGCGACTTGGTGTGGTTGGTGGATGCGAAGTACTTGAGGCCGCTCGTCATCGCGGCGTCCGCCATCTTCTCGAGCGGGTCGGTGCTCGGGTCGCTGTCCCTTCCGTGGGTGTGCATGTCGCCCTTTATGTCGCCGAGCTCCACCGGCATCTTGAGCGCGCTCTCCTGAGCCAGCTTCACCTCCCCCCTGGCCTCCCTCATCTCAGGCGGCATCCACTGCATGCCCAGCTTGGCATACAGCTCCTCCTCCGACTTCGTTGGTATTATCTTTCCCTTCTTGTTGAAGAGCCCGTACTCGTTGAGCTTGTAGCCCTTCCTCACTGAGATCGTCCTGACCTGTACGTTGTGGTCCTTGCTCCCCGTGAAGTACTGCACAGCGGCGCTGAACCCATCCTCAGGTATGACCCTCAGGTCGCAGTTGAGCCCTATCTTGAGCCTCACCGCGCTTCTCGTAGGCCCCTCCGCGATTAGGCTCTCCACCTCGGGCATCTTGGTGAACAGCTCCATCACCTTTGGCGCCTTCTCCGATATCGCGAGTATGTCGAGGTCGCCCACAGTCTCCCTCATCCTCCTTGCCGAGCCCGCAACAAGCGCCCGGTCAACCAGCCCGCTATCCTTCAGCCTCTGCACTATTGCCTCTGCGACCGGCAGCGCATCTCCGAGGAGCATCCTGCCCGAGCTCCTCTGCAGCAGGTCGAGCCCCTTGTGTATCATCTCCTCGCTCTTCTCGCCAAATCCCTCGAGCTTGCCTATCTTGTGCGAGGCCAGCGCCTTCTTCAGAGTGGGAATGTCCTTGACGCCCAGCGCCTTGTATAGCGCGACGGCCTTCCTCGCGCCGAGCCCCTGTATGCTGGTGAGCCCCTTCATGTCTATCGGGTACATCTTCTTCAGGTACTCGTACTTCTCCATGTGCCCCGTGGTTATGTACTCCTCGATGCTGCCCGCTATGCCCTTGCCTATGCCCGGAAGCTCCATCAGCGCGGCCTTGCCGCCCTTCCTGTATATGTCGTCAACGCCCTCCTGCATGCTGCCTATCGTCAGCGCGGCCTTCTGGTATGCCCTGACCTCGAACCTAGCAGTGGGCCTCTCGTCGAGGCTCAGCATCGACGCTATCTCTGCGAACATGTCAGATATTATCTTGTTGTCCACCCAATACCCGTAAATGTAGGGCAAAATACTATTTTATCCCTTTGCTGCGATATATGTGCGGGTAAGAATGGAGGAAGACAAGCGGGTTGAGGCCGCGGACGAGATGCTGGAGAAGCAGGCCAAGATGAACCAGGTCTACCTCGCGATAATATCGAGGTACAGGGAGTACATAGAGGAGAAGGAGGGCATCTCCGTTTCAGAGCTCCCCATGCTGGTAACACCGAAGGCTGAGCTCGTCGAGAGGCTGGCAAACTCGATAAAGTCGGAGTTCGCCGCTTACATCTACGACAGGGACTTCCACGGCGCATCGATAAAGTCGATGGAGTTCGTGAGGGACAGGATAGACGAGATAAAGCTGCCGCTCGAGTTCTGGCTCTCGCCCGAGGAGACGATAAAGTTCGGGATGGGGGACGTGATAGACAAGAACATTCTGCTGTGTAGCGTCCTTGTGGCGCTGGGCAACCCTTCGTCCAAGGTCCTTGTAGTCATAGACGGGAGCATGCGCTCCTACAACTACTTCGAGTTCAACGGCAGGCACTGGCTGGCCGACCTCTCCAATGGAATCAGGGAGTTCGGAAGCAGAGAGGCCATGCTATCCTCTCTCTCAATAAGGGACGACAGCACCGTGTACGAGTTCAACAATCAGAGGTATGAAGACATATTCTAGCGCGGCTATCTCTTCGCCATGCGCTTCCTATGCTGCTTCCTTATCTTCTTGATCTTCGTCTTGTTCCTGTATGCCTTGCCAATCTTTCTCTTCGAGTTTCTTACTGTTACCTGCATCGAAATTACCTCAATTAATGTTAAGCCTTACCTGGTTGTGGCTGCCCCTGCTCGACTTCGCGAACGTGACCTCCAGCACGCCATTGTGAATCTTCGCGTTGTAGCTCTTGGGGTCTATCCCCTCCGGCATGGTCAGGTGCTTTGAGTACACCCAGCCCGGCGCGTTGGAGTTTATCAGCACCGTCCTGTTGTCCGCGAATATGTTGAGCAGCTCCTTCTTCAGTCCTGGCATCATCATTATCATAACTACATTCTCCTTGTTGTCTATTATGTCTATCAGCGGCTCGTTCTTCTCTGCTGCTCTGGGCTGCTGAATCGCAAGAGGAGGCCTCTGCTGCGGAACCTGCGGCCTGTTCTGCTCTATCTTTATGCTGAAACCATAGGCAGAGTTGCTGGCCTCGCTGTCCAGAATGGAGTTGTTTGAGAGAAGCTCGTTCACGACCTTGTTGATGAACTTGTTCATGTCCTCGATGTTATCGAAATTGACATTTATGTCTCCACCCTTTCGCTTAGCCATATGGTCACCGCTAACCTTCTCGCCACCAACATTTATATAGGTTGTGTGCTTGTTTGCCCCCACAAAGCGCTACTTCATCCACTTTCCGATTCCCTTCTGCCTCGTCTGCTCCAGTCCGGTTGCGATCTTCGCTATGCCGTTCTCCATCCTCTCCTTCGAGAAGTCGTGCTCCTCGCTCATGAACCTGACTATGCCTTCCCTGTCCATCTTCCTGCTGAACAGCCCATCTACATCGTCCTCGCTCATCTCCTTGACCTCAGGGTCGAGGAACAGCTTCTCCACCTCAGCGACGTCAAGCTCGAACTCAACCCTGTACTTCTCCAACACGATATCCTTGATGTCGCCTATGGACTTCGCCTGCTTCGCCAGCTTGAGCGCGGTCTTCGGGCCAATCCCCTTTATCCCCATGTTGAAGTCGGTGCCCAGCATTATGCCCACCCAGATGAGCTGCTTCTGCGTCAGCCCCAGATTGGAGAGCGTCTCCTTAAGGTTGACGAACTCCGGTTCAACATTTATGTAGACGTTCTTCTTCGGCAGCTTCCTCCTCCCGCTGAATGTGAGGTTCCTTACTATGTTGGTTGATCCGAACAGCAGTGTGTCATAGTCCTGGCTCGCGGCCGCGTAGACGAGCCCTTTCTTGCACATTATGCTCGCCTGCGCCTCTCCCTCGCTGGGCGCGTTTATGTAAGGTACCCCCATGAGATCGAGCAGCTTCTTGGAGCTCTCCACTATCCTCTTGTCCACGCGCGTGCTCGCCTGCGCCTGCGACTTTGCCCTCTCCATGTCGCCTTCTTCCTTGGCCTTCTGCCACTCCTCAAATGCCTCGCTCCTTCTCCTTATCCTTGCCTCTATCGTCCTCTGCTTGAGCATGGAGGGTATGCCGTCGAATACGTATATGGGCTTTATACCGTAGCCGAGTATGTCTATGGTCCTGTAGAATATCCCTGAGAGGTGGCTAGTCACGTTTCCGTGTGAGTCCATGAGCGGGGTGCCGTCCGGCTGCCGGATTATGGAGAGGAACTGGTACAGTACGTTATAGGCGTCTATGGCAACCGTCTTTCCTCTCAGCTCCTCGAACTCCAGCTTCCTTTTGGTTATGAGCTTGCTTAGGTCGACTGCCATCAGATTACCCGCACTAGTCCTTCTTCCTCTTGATGAAGTCGCCGAGCGAGATTCCGTCTCCGCCGCCCTGCCCCCTGGAATCTCCCCCTGTGTCAGAGGTCATATCGATGAGCTTTATCCCGAGCGCCTTCTCCAGCTTCTTGGTGAGAGCTATAGATGGTATCGTCCTCTGCTGCTCCACTCTGAGCAGAAGCGTCTCCTTCTCCGCTATCATCTCTGCCAGCACCTTGAGAGGCAGCTTCATCCGCTCCCTGGCGTTCCTTATCGCAGCGCCGTAGTTCTCGATTACAGGCTGGTCCTCCTCGCGGACAGGCCTTGTGTAAATGGATTTCTTCTGCTGCGCAGTCTTCTCGGTGTAGCTCGCGATGACCTTCTTGCCCCTCGCGCAGTTGACGCACACCCTCAGCTCCGCGCCCTCCACGTTTACGAGGTATATGTCCTTGACGCCCCTGCCGCACAGTTCGCACTCCTCCATCAAATCCCCATTAGCCTATCTGATTTGCAGTTTAAATAACTGATTGCAGGGTTTGACAGAGTTAAATAGTTATCTTTGCAAATCCTCCTTAGCTGTGGTGAAATGGATAGGAAGATAGCGAATGCGCTGGTTGTTGCTGCGATACTGCTCTCGATCGCCGCACTCTATTATATTTACACGCTTAGCTTCGCCTCCCCAGTAACGAGGATATTTGCCGCAATTGTAGTAATGGGAGTGGCTGGGATCGCGATACAGAGGTCCAAGAAGCTGGTAGGGGGATATGGCGCCTACATGTTGGGCGGGAAGACGGGGATAGCCACAGTCGACAGGCTGTCAAAGAGGAATACAACCTTCTGGCACTCGATGGCGATATGGGGGCTAATACTGGGCTTCGGCCTACTCAGCTATCCGTTGATTAGAAGAAGGATAGACAGACTCTATGTATTCGGCATTATCTCCTTGATATTCATGTACATGTTCGTCTTCCCGTACACTCTAGTATCGCTGCAGTTCATCAACCTGCCTCAGCTACAGGGACTCAGCTACGCCTCATCGCTCGCCGGCTCTTCGCCTTTGAGCCTGCATGTGGCCCTCACCCCGCTTTACGTCATAACCAGCATAGTGACCCTTGTGGTCGGGTTCGCAGGGTACACCTTCGGCCTGCTGATCTACAACATGGGCCTCATACTCTACGGTGCTGCGCAGGTGCTGTCCGGGCTGGCACACGGAGTGAGCAACACTGCACCGCTCTCGAGCCAGTTGCCGGGGGTAGCACCGCTAATACCAGGAATCGACATTCCGCTTATAGCTGGCGTCCTATCTCTTGCCATACTGCTGATCATCCACGAGTTCTCGCATGGCGTGCTAGCCAGGATGTTCAAGGTGAAGCTCAAGTCGATAGGCGTGCTCCTCTTCGGTATAATACCAATAGGTGCCTACGTGGAGCCTGACGAGAAGATGGTATCGAAGCTAGAGGGAATCAAGCAGACGAAGATAATATCGGCGGGCATATCAGCCAACTTCATAGCCGCGTTCGCATTCTTCCTGCTCACGCTTGCCTTGGTCTACCTGGTCGCGCCGCACTTCTACTCTTACGGAGTTGTGATAACAAGCACATTGGCCAACTATCCCGCTAACGGGATAATACCAGTGGGGGCACAAATCCTGATGTGGAACAATGTACCTATAAGCTCTCTGCAGAACGTTACCACAGCAGGCTCGGCGGACGCGCCCAATAAGACGGTCACGGTAGGTACAAATAAGGGCAACTACTCTCTCATGGCAGTAGCATCTCCGTCAGACCCCTCGAAGGGCCTCATAGGCGTCGAGCTTGGTTACACGCCGCTGCTCAAGAGTGCTGCAGCAAGGCTGGTGTACTTCTTCTTCACCCTGTTCTCGCTCTCCATGCTACTTAACTTCCTGGTTGCGATAGTGAACCTGCTGCCTGTGCCCATCTTCGATGGCTGGAGGATATACAAGATCAACATAAAGAACGCTAAGGTGGTCAGGGCGCTGGCATGGATAGTTGTGATATCGCTGCTGGCCAACGCCATACCGTGGATATTCTACCTGTAGCTTACATGCCTATCAGGTCCGATACCTTTCCGAAGTCTTCAGTTGAGCCGTAGCCCAGCGCTATCGCGCTCATTCCCTTTACCTTTGCTCCGTGGAACACTGGGGAGAGCATGCTCGGGCTGTGCACATTGACCTCGTTTCCAGTAGAGAAGAAGTTTGTTGCAGGTAGCACAAGCAGGTTCCTCTTCTTGTACTTGCCGTAGAGGAAGCACCTAAGCTTCTCCCTCCTCCCTGCTGCGTTTGTTATCACTATCGCAGGATGCTCGTGCCCCATTATGAGCGTAGAGACCTCGTTGTCGCCTACATTTGGCATCTCCTCCCCGTGGAAGAAGAAGTAGTTTCCCATTCGGGCGGACTGGCTGTGTATCTCCAGATTGAAAGGCTCCTTGTACCTGTCGACAAAGTTGTCGTGGTTCCCCTTTATCAGAACAAGGGAGAGCGACCTCTCCTTTGCGAAGCTTATCAGTTCGTATAGCTCGTTGAACTCTTCTGTGTCGACAGTTGAGAAGTCGTTCTTTATGTCGCCTACGATTATCAGCTGCTTGACATCTCTTCCCTTGAGTGAGTGTGCTATTGCGTCATTTATGTGCTTAAGGTTGACCTTGGGCACAAAGACACCCTTCTTCGCCATCTTGCCCTCGTATCCGAGATGCAGGTCGGAGAAGACCAGCGCTGCAAGGCTCCTTATGTACGCTATCGGGACGCCGTCAACGAGCTCTATGTCGTCTGTCAGCTCCATGGGATCATTTGTTCTCGTTTATCCTCTTTATCACAAGCTTATGAAGCTGCTCCAGGTACTTGTGCCTCTCCTTCATTAGTATAACGTCGGCGTGGCCGAAGGTTATCATCGAGTGCGAGAATGGGGAGGGCACGTCGGTCTCTATGACCTTGTACTTCAGCTTGCCCGATTTCATATTGTCGAGGAGCATCTGCGCCCTGGGCATGTCCATCAGGTCGTTGAGTATCTCCCTGTAGGTCTCCTTTATTATAGGGAAGTTGGGGTCGATCTCCTCCGCAGCCTTGAATATCATCTGCGAGTTTATCTGCTGCTTGTTGACTGTTATCTTCCATCCCTTGTAGTTCCTCAATATCATGAAGCTCCTTGCTGCGACGTGCCTGAACTTCCTCCTAAGAAGCTCGGTCCTCCTTATGTTCGCCTTTAGCATCTTCTCCAGCCCGACATTCCTTATGTCCTCGATTGCTTTCTTAATTGTCTTCTCGTTTATCCCGATGCTCTCCTCGCTGGAGAGCACGAAG
Organism: Microcaldota archaeon; assembly: GCA_028867845.1. Taxonomy (GTDB): domain Archaea; phylum Micrarchaeota; class Micrarchaeia; order Micrarchaeales; family Micrarchaeaceae; genus JAGWFU01. Next base: position 13,736 of record JAGWFU010000002.1, read on the forward strand.
CCGTTGTCGTTGACCATTGTGCCTATGTCCGTATCGAGCATCTCCGAGAGCTCGATGCCGAATGCACGTGACAGGGCGTCGTTTATCCTCCTTCCGTAGAGCGAGTGGAATACGATGTAGTTCTTGCCCTCATCAGGGTCGCTAGTGCACTCGATAAGCATAAGCTCGTTGCTAGGGACCTCTCCAGCGAAGAGAAGCTGCTCTGCGAAGTACCCGAATATCGCGTGCCTGGAGTTCTGGTCCACAGGCAGTTTGGAGAGATAATCGTCAACCTCCTTCGGCAGAGTCTCCATCTTCGCAGCGTTCTTGCCCTTGATCCTCTTCAGCGAGTCCCTCACCACTGCGGAGAAGTCATTCCTGAACTGGCCTATCTCGTTAGCCAGCTCGTAGCTCAGCGGCAGCTGCTCGGAGAACCATGGCGGAATCGTTGGAGCGGTTGCCTTTGCCTCCACTACGTAGCACTTCATCCCCTTGGTGCTCTCGAACTGGTAGAGCTTGCCGCCCAGAGTGAATATGTCGCCCTGCTTCAGCTTGGTGAGGAACTCCTCCTCTATGTTGCCTATCAGCTTGTTTGGCTTTGTGTAGACGCCGATCGCGACCTCGTCCGGTATGGTGCCGAGGTTGAGCATGTAGATCACCTTGGCCAGCTTGCCCCTCTTGCCGAACCTCCTCTCCTTCTCGTCGTACCATATCTTGCCGTAGACCTTCCTGCTTTCCAGACCCACGTAGCTGCCCGCAAGGTAGTTGACCACGGACATGTAGTCCTCCCTGTCCAGCGAGCTGTAGGGATACGCGGTCCTTATCACATCGAACGCCTCGTCGATGTCCCATATCTTGCTTATCGACATGCCGATTATGTGCTGCGCAAGGACGTCTAGCGCATTCTGCGGGACCTTGAAGGAGTCAAGATGCCTCTTGAGCGCGGCATCGAGCATCACCGAGCACTCCACCAGGTCGTCCCTGTTGAGCACCAGCATCTCTCCCCTAGCCGTCGCCTTGTACGAGTGGCCGGACCTGCCTATCCTCTGTATCGCCCTGGTCACGCTCTTCGGCGAACCGAGCTGGATAACGTCGTCTATGTTGCCTATGTCCACGCCGAGCTCAAGGCTTGTGGACGATACCACTGCCCTCAGCGAACCCTTCTTCAGCTGCTCCTCCACGTCCAGCCTAGACTCTCTCGATAGGGAGCTGTGGTGCGCCGCCACATCGGCGTCGGAGTAGCCGAACCTCTTCTTCAGGTTGAAGACCACCCTCTCAGTGCCGCTCCTCGTGTTGGTGAATATCAGCGTGGTCTTGCCTCCCTTTATTATCCTGTCCATCTCGGCGTAGGTGAGTTTCTCTACGTCCTCCTCCTTGCTGTATATCATGTCCTGCACGGGGCTTATCGCCTTCACCTCCAGCTTCTTGCTCCACGATGCGTCCACTATTATGCAGTCGTTGGGCTTGCCGCCCGTGACGCCGACAAGATACTTCGCTGCCTCCTCCAGAGGATGAAGGGTCGCGCTCAGGCCTATGGTAGCGGGGGCCTTTCCCAGCAGGTTCTTCAGCCTTGCCAATGAGAGCGCGAGGTGCACCCCCCTCTTGTTGTTGGCGAGCTCGTGGACCTCGTCTATGATTATGAACTCCAGCCCCTTGAAGCTCTCTATGAACTTCTCCGAGTTGAGTATTATCGCAAGGCTCTCGGGAGTGGTGACCAGTATGTTCGGCGGCCTTGTTAGCTGGCCCCTTCTCTCCTTCTGCGTCGTGTCACCGGTCCTGACTCCGATGGTGACCTGCTTTATGTTGCTCTTGATTATGTCGAGTCCCTTCTCCTTCTTTATTATCTCGTAGACCTCGTTGAGCGGCTTCGTGAGGTTCCTGAATATGTCGTTGTTGAGCGCCCTCAGCGGGGAGACGTAGATGCAGTAGACCCTGTCCTCCAGGGTGCCCGCGAGGCTGTAGTCGAAGAGCTTTCCTATTATGGAGAGGAAGCCCGACATCGTCTTCCCGCTGCCGGTAGGTGCCGTGATCAGCACGTTCTTCCTGTCGCATATGAGCTTGAACGCGTACTTCTGCGGCGGGGTGAGCTCGGTGAAGTTGCCTGTGAACCACTTGCTCACGTAGGGGTTGAGCGCTGAAAGGCTCTCTTCGTCGTCGAAGGGTTTCCCCGCAAGTTGTATCATGCTAACACTCGGCTAGTCGAAGAAAAAGAAGGATAAGGCGCGAGGCCTTATCGGTGGCAGAAAGAAAGCGCGAATTACTTGTATATGGAATCGTAAACCGTTCCGTTGTCGTCTGTTATGTGGATGCACTCGCCCTCGCACTCTATCAGGCACGCCTGGCAGAGTATGCACGCGCTCCCTGCGGTGGCGACCGACAGCCCTCCGCTGGTCCCGTCGTTCTCCTGCGCGAAGTGCTTGTGGCCGTCCTGGACGTTCGCCCACTTCTCGTGCATCGCGGGGTCTATCTGCCCCTTCCACTTGCTGGCGTCAGGCGCCGTGTCGGCGTTTGCCCCATCGGCATCCGGATTCTCAGGAGTTCCCCTCCCCTTCATCTCGAACACGGCCACAGGGCAGACGTCCTTGCAGTGCTGGCACCCGGTGCACTTGTGCTTGTCCACGTAGACGTCCATTCGAATCACAGGTTGTTGTAAGGCGGTTTATTTATGCATTGCCCCCTTCCACGTAACGGCCATTACAGGAATGGCCGCCGCTGGCGCAGCTATCCGCCGCTTCAGCACGTGGATGTCGGGATTATGCTCCTCCGAAAAGGCTTGCGAGTCCGCCCGCTGCTTCCTCTTCCTTCTTCTTCTCCTCCTTCGGCTCTGCCTTCTTCGCCGCCGGTGCCGGTGCCGCTGCTGGCGCTGCCGCCGCAACCTGCATGCTCTGGGCGTTCTTTATCACGTCCTTTATGTCGACGCCCTTGAGCGAAGCCGCTACCGCCTTGGCCTGAGCCTCGTCCGGAGTTAGTCCCGCTGCCTTCACTACATCCATTATGGTCTTCTCACTGATCTCCTTTCCTGCTGCGTCAAGGAGCAATGCTGCATATACGTATTCCATTTATTTCACCTTACTTAGTATCATATCTTCATTCAGCTGGCTTGTTCAGCTCGTTGAGCGCGCTCGCCTGGGCGGATGCGTTGGCGAGCAGCCTCTCTATTATTCCAGGTATCGGCAGCTTGGCCTCCACTCCCAGAGCTATGGCATTGTTGCTGGCCTTCACGAGCAGCTTTACCACAGTGTACTGGTTCACATAGCCCCGGTCCATGCTCAGCGCGAGCGCGTTGGAGAAGCACACGACTATGTCTGCCGTAGTCTTCTCAGTGTCTATGGCGAGAACTTCCTTCCTGAACATTATGTTGTCCGAGAGCATGACTGACGGCTGTATGACCGCCTTGAACGGCGTGACGCCCAATGTGTGGAGAGCCTTCGAGACAGCCGTGGATATGACCTGGCCCTTCTCCACCAGAGTCTTGTCCTTGGCTATCACGACCTTGCCCTTCTCTATCTTGACGTCGATGCCCGCCGCCTTGAGCTCGGTCACAGCCTGGCCGGGCTGTATGCTTGTCTCCCCTCCCTCGATGTTTATGTCCTCTGGCGCTATCTGGTTGGGCTTGGCCTCCAGCTTTATCAGGTTGGACTTGAACTCCTTGTAAATAGCGAACGGGTCGTCGTTGCTGAGCAGTATCACAGACTGGGTGCCGAGCTCCGAGACCATGTGCTTGGTCTTCGGGTTGCCCTCGAGTATCCTCTGCAGCAGCGTCTTCCTGCCGAAGATGAACTTGGCGTTGGGCTTCATCTTGTTCTTCGTCGCCTGGAGCAGCCTGTCGGGTATGCCGCTTATCGGGACTATGCCGACTACCTTGTACTTGTCGATAGCCTTGGCTTCGTCCTGCGCGAACTTTACCTTTTGGGCCTTGTTAAGCATAATATCACATCAATCTCAGGGGCTTGCTCATCGTCAGCTTGACATACACGGACTTGACGTTCTGCTTGCCCACCTTCTTGTATACGGCGTTGAGCACCTCGTCCGTGTTGGCTATTATCTGCGCCGGCTCCATGTTCTCCATCCCGATCATGCAGTGCACTGTGGGCAGGTACTTTCCCTTGCTCCTCAGGTATATGGCGTTGGCCATCTCCTGTATCGCCCTTATCGGGTCGCTTCCCAGAAGCGGCTTAGGCATCTTGTTCCTCGGTCCCAGGAACTGTCCAAGAAACCTTGCAAGCGTTGGCATAAGGCTTGGCTGCGCAAGCATCTCGTACTGGAGAAGCTCGTTTAGCTTGATCTTGTCGTTTGCTATCTGCTGTATCTCAGGCCCCGGTATGACCTTGGCGCCTGAGGCCGTAGCCTTGGCCGATATGTTGGCGTCGTCTGCGAATATGAGCACGTTTAGCTTCTTTCCCTTGCCGTTGGGCAGCTTTACCTCAAGGTTGAGGCGGTTGTCCTGCTTTGAGAAGTCGACTCCGGAGAAGTTGACCGCGAGCTCCACGCTCTGGGTGAACTTCCTCTTTCCCTTGTTCTCCTGAATGAAGCTGCTAAGCTTGTTCGCGAGTTCCTGTTCCATGTGAATCCCTCCTGCACGTTGCAGTGATTGCGGGAAAATCAGCGGTTACTGACTTACGTAAGTATTCTATCTGGAGCATTTATAAAGATTACTGCGGCGGCTACTTCACGAACTTCCCGAGCATCGGGTAGGCCTCGTAGAGGTTCTCCCTCTCCAGCTGCTGGTATATCATGTAGATTATTCCCACCGTGAGCAGTATTCCCATTCCGCTTCCTATGGCACCGGTGAGCGTTGCCAAAGCTGCCAGCAGTCCCACGAATATGCTTCCCAGTACAGTAAGAGTGGGCACGTACTTGTTGAGCACGCTCTCGACTATCCTTGGGTCCCTCCTGAACCCGGGTATCTGCCACCCCATCTCGCCCAGCTGCTCGGCCATCTTCTTCGGGCTCTGCCCGGTGAGCTCAACCCAGAACTTTCCGAATATCACGCAAAGCACGACCAGGATCGCCACATAGAGGACCACGTGGACAGTCTCGGGTACAAGCAGCTGCCCTCCCCAAGGGAGAATGAGCGTTGATGTCTGTGTAGCGAGGTAGTGGAAATATGCGCCGTATCCACCTATACCATAAGGCGCCGCGTAAGGCGACTGGAAGTTAGGTGATATAAGATAGAGAATGCCGCCAGATAGCTGCAGCGATGATCCACCGCCTGCGCTTCCTTGCGCTGAATACAGAGCCACGAAGTTGGCCACGTTGCCCAGCGCACCGTGTATGTTGGCAAGGAACCGGAACCATACGCTCATCGCTAACTCTAACGAAGTTGCAAGTATGACCGGCAGAACGCTGACATAGAGGAACGGAATGGGCAGCCTACCGCCTATGCCCCTCAGTTGCTCGAATGCGAGCGGCAGCTCCACCTTCATGCCGTACACGTAGATGCTGATGAGCAGCACTATTATCGCGAAGAACAGCGGGCCGAATGCAAGCAGCGCGTTGGATATCGCAGCTGCTCCTCCGCTTGTTATCGCCTGGATCGCAGATGGCAGCAGTATAGTCAGGGTGCCTGCCACGAATGCGTATGACACTCCGCTGGCTATGAACATGTTTATTCCTGACGTTATACCGTACTTCGTCATCATCTCGTCAAGGTAGATTATCACTATCGCTCCTATGGTGAGCTGCAGTATGACTACAGCGAAGAAGTTAGGCAGCGCCGCTACGTATCCGGTGGAGACGAAGATGACCGCCTCCGCGACAGCCAGCCCCATCGCTGCGAGCTTCTGCACTGTCTGCATCCTCGCCTTCATGGCGGGGTCGTTCATATCTATGTTGATCAGGCCAGAGCCAGAGATGAGCTGTATGATTATGCTGGATAGGACGATGGGGCTTATTCCCACGGTTATAAGGCTTCCTATCTTAGCAGCGAATATTATGCTGATGAGCTGGAAGAACGGGTTGGAGAGAGCCTGCTTGTTGAGACCCACGGCAAGCGTGTTGTAAAGTATGAAGTAGACCGCTATTATCAGCGCCGTCCACATGAGCTTCTCTTTCAAAGAGAGTGGCGCGCCTGGGGCCTTTATCGTAGGTATGAATCTTGACACTCCATCGATGAATTCCAAAGCCAAAGAATCACTACTTATCGCGTGCGGCCCTTACCTCCCTAATCCTTATCGTGTAGGTTCCCCTGTTGTGGGAGGTGGCCGCCTCTAGCATGCGGTTTTTCGCCACTAAGTTATTGAGCAACCCGCTTATAAATGCTACGGATAGTTCGGTGAGCTCCCTCCTCGCGTATCTGTCGGCGAATCTCACGTCGAGTGCGATTGGCGATATGCTCTTGAGCCTCGGCGAACCCATGCCGAGCAGCTCTATGGCCCTAATCGCCGTGCCCACGCTCTTCCTGCCCCTTATCGTATTCTGCGCTATCTGTGCGCCCACATGCGCAACCACCTGCTTTATCGCGCCGATGTAAGCGCTATCGTAAAGCACGCCCGATGCCAGCATGTAGTATGCAAACGGTACCTTCTTCTCGGGCTTCCTCTTCCCTGCGAGCGCGGCCCTTGACACGTGGTCTACGAGGCGGCCTATGGATTCCCTCCCTGCCGGCCTTCTCTCCGCGCCTGAGGAGCTGAACATGCACTCGCCGCTTCCGTCAAGCGCGCACGTCGACTCGGCGGCGCTCGCCGAGTGCCTCCTTGAGGAACCGATGAAGCCCGCGATCAGCCCCGCCTCGAATGTGTGCAGGTTTGCTCCGATGTTGGGCGCGTGCCTGTCCTGCATCCTAAGCCAGAAGTCCCCGGGGAATACGTGGTAGGTGACCCTCTGGTGGCCCGCCTTCTCGAGGAACGATACAAGGTCCGGCATGCTGTCCTCGTGCCACCCGTATCCCTTCCCATGCTCGCTTATGCTGTAGATCAGCCTGCCTGCACGGATGCCGGAGCCGTAGATTATCACCTGCATGGTGCGGGTCAGGTTGGATAGCAGGTATGTGAACTCCATGGCCTCTGGCGTAGCGTATCCTCCAGCGCTGCCGGAGATTATGTCGCTTATCATCACACCCTCGTGGGAGAGGTGGTGGTAAGGGGCGGCGGTCGCTGTCTGTCTCGCCCTTCTTGGGGCCTTGGATGCTGCGCGCCTTGCCCTCTTCTTCATCCTCGCTCTCTGCAAAATATCATCCCCTCCTCTTGGCCCGGCCAAGACCGCACCCGGCGGCTATCTTACCTGCTGAATAGTATATCAACGCT
>JAGWFU010000052.1 GCA_028867845.1 Microcaldota archaeon
GGCTATAACCGTGAAGTAGACATAGCTCTAAACACTAAAGAGATCAACTATAAAAATTATGTTAAAAACCTTTTAGCCTCTGTCACGCAGTCATATGTTTTTGAGAAATATGTGAAAGGAGTAAATTGTGTGCATATCCGGCTAACCCGTAAAGACCCCGTAAAAGAGCTGTTAAAAATATCTTTAGTAAAACACGGCAACAAGATTAAAAATAAAGTCACGATTCCCAGTTGGGTATGGGAGAAACCAAGCTTTCTCAAAAATTGCGTTAGGGGCCTTATAGACACTGATGGAACCATATACAGGCTAGTGCCCCAATGGCCAAATCTTTTTCAACTATCCTTCAAAAGCAATGACGATAGATTACTCAAGGACGTTAGGAAAGCCTTCCTAAAAATCGGTTTTCACCCATCTAAGGTCTTTGGAAACAGAATAGTCATCACAAGACAGAAGGAGATAGAGAAGTACTTCAACACGGTAGGGTCGAATAACGATAGGCATCTGAGAATAAGGGATGAATTTATAAGAGCCTATAATAGATATAATTAAAACTAATCAGCCCCATGGTGTAGTTGGCCAAGCACAGCGGGCTTTGGACCCGCGGACATCGGTTCGAATCCGGTTGGGGCTACGGCGTGATCAAGAATGCTACAGTGGTACTACCTTGCGATACTCGCGGCGATATTTACCGCCGCCTCTACGCTGATAGAGAAGTACGCGCTTAAGGAGGAGCACGCAACCCAATACAGCGCAAGCCTCTCAGTTATAGGTGCGATAGTGCCGCTCGTCTTCATACCGTTCGCCACTCTGGCCAACATAAACCTCACAACGGTTGTGATAATTTATCTCAGCAGCTTCTTCGGCTCATGGGCGTATCTTGTCCAGGCCAGGCTTTACAAGCACTCCAACATATCCATGTCGACGCCCACGGTCAACACCCTCCCGAACATCTTCATAGTAATAATAGCTTTCTTCTTCCTTGGGGAGAAGCTCCAGCTCTTCCAGTATGCAAGCATAGTGGTGCTGATAGCCGCTACCTACCTGATGTTCCTCAACGGCAAGAAGAGCCTGTGGGGCAAGGCCAAGACCGGCTTCATACCGATGCTGATAAACTCTTCCATAACGTCGGCAATAGCTTGGGCGCTCGTAAAATACATACTGAACATCAACGTAAACCCCTTCACATTCCTGATAATCTCGCAGCTGTTCATGGGCGTAAACATGGTGGTTTTCATACAGTTGAGGTACCATGGCCTTGGTGAGATAAAAAAGATGGTGGCTCAGTACCCGATGGCCATCCTCTCATCAACAATCGCCACCGTGCTCTACAGGATCCTCTTCTATCTTGCACTTCTTGGTGCACAGGTGAGCATCGCGATGCCATTGAGGACATCCGTCTTCATAGTCCTCACAGTGCTATTGGGCAGCATCTTCTTCAAGGAGGATAATCTGGTGAAGAGGATACTCCTGTCGCTAATCATGATAGCAGCATCATACGTGCTCATCCTGTGAAGGCATAAATAGCTTGAATCAGATAATACTGCGTGATGAGCCGAGGTATTTCTGATTTGTGATGAAAAGAGAGTCGGCTGATATTAAAGGCTCTTGGTCGAGCTGTCCATCGGCTTGTGCTCGTAGATGAATGTCGCCTCCTTTATCGCCCTGAGCGAGAGGGTGGCGCATTTGAGCCTTGCCGGGCCTGGATCTATTCCTATGAGCTCCACCAGCTCCTTGACTCCCATTGACTCTACCTCTCCTAGGCTCTTGCCCTTAACGAAATCGGTCATCATGCTCGCCGATGCCATGCTTATCGCGCATCCGCTTCCCTCGAACTTGACATCGCTGACCTTCCCGTCCTTGTCCACATTCAGGTAGATCGTCATCTCGTCCCCGCATGTAGGGTTGTCCCTGTGCAGGCTGATGCTAGCGTTGTCCATCTTGCCCTTGTTGTGCGGGTGCTCGTAATGCGATATTATCTCTTCAGCGTAAAGGTCCATGCGTCACACCTTGAATGTCCTCCTGACCGTCTCTATAGCCGCTATGGCGGCGTCTACCTCAGACTCTGTGTTGTAAATGTAAAAGCTGAGCCTTGATAGGGCGCCCTCGCCCAGAGTCTCGGTCACCAAAGGCATAGCGCAGTGGTGTCCTGCCCTTATCGCTATCCCTTCGCTGTCGAATATCTGGGCAACGTCATGAGGGTGTATGTTCTCGAGCTTGAACGCGACCACACCGCACCTCTTATCTATGCCGTCTTGGCCCAGCCCGAATATCTGGACCCCCTTTACCTGGCTGAGCCTCTCGATCACATACCTGACAAGCTTCTTCTCATGGCTCCTAACTTTCTCCATCCCAACTCCATTCAGGTAGTCTATGGCCGCAGACAGGCCGATCCCGCCAGCTATGTCCGATGTGCCTGCCTCGAACTTCCATGGAAGGTCGTTCCATGTGTGCTCATGGTGGTGGACGCTCCTTATCATGTCGCCTCCGGAGAGCAGCGGCTCCGTAGCCTCGAGTATCTCCCGCTTCCCGTAGAGCGCGCCTATGCCTGTAGGCCCCAGCATCTTGTGGCCCGACAGCACGAAGAAGTCACAATCAATATCGCGCACATCTACCTTCATGTGCGGAGCCGACTGTGCGCCGTCTACAAGAACCTTCGCCCCCACTTCATGAGCCATTTTGGTTACTGTCTTAACATCATTTATGGTCCCTAGAACGTTGGATGCCTGGGTCACGGCAACTATCTTAGGCTTCTTGGCCATCTGCTCCCCCAGATTCTGTACGTCCAGTTCTGCTTTTGCGCCGTCGAGCTTTATGTAGTCGAGCGTAGCTCCCTTCCTCTCCGCGAGAAGCATCCAGGGCACTATGTTGCTGTGGTGCTCCATGTCCGATATCAGTATGTGGTCGCCCTTCTTTACGTTCTCGTTCCCCCAGGTAAGCGCCACCACGTTGATGGACTCTGTTGCATTTCGGGTGTATACTATCTCCGCCATCTCCCTGGCGTTTATGAACCTTGCGAGCTTCTCCTTCGACTCTATGTACTCGCTTGTCGCCCGCTCCGATATCTGGTAGATGCCCCTGTGGATGTTGGCGTTGTACTCCTTGTAATAGTTGCTTATCGCATCTATTACCTGGATCGGTTTCTGCGAGGTCGCTGCGCTGTCGAGATAGATCAGGGGCTTCCCGTTCATCGTGGTGCCCAGTATAGGGAAATCCCGCCTTATGCGTTCGACATCTATGTCCTCATGCGCCATCTGCATCATTCCTTAACGTAAGAGTCGTAGCCCTCCTTCTCGAGCTTCTCTATCAGCTCGCCCTTTCCTTCAGCCACCACCTTTCCGTTCACCATCACATGGACGAAGTCCGGCTTTATGAAAGAGAGTATCCTGCTGTAGTGGGTTATTATTAGCAGGCTCCTGCCCTTGTCACCCTCCATGAATTTGTTCACGTTCTCCGATACTACCTTGATCGCGTCAATGTCCAGGCCCGAGTCCGGCTCGTCGAGTATCGACATCTTTGGCTTCAGCACCGCCATCTGCAGTATCTCAGCCTTCTTCTTCTCCCCTCCTGAGAATCCCTGATTGAGCGACCTGCCTATGAAGTTCTCGCCCATCTTGAGGTTGGATATGTTGTCCTTTATCCCCTTCATGAAGTCCTTTGTGGAAGACTCGTCGCCCATCGACTGCTTCGCGGCGTGGAGGAAGTTTATGAATCCCACTCCCTCTACCTCTACAGGGTTCTGGAACTGCAGGAACAGCCCGAGCTTGGCCCTCTCGTCCGTCTTCAGCTCCTTTATGCTCTTCCCGTCCACTAGGATGTCCCCCGACATTATGCGCACATGGGGATGTCCCATTATGCTCTTAGCAAGCGTGCTCTTCCCCGATCCGTTAGGACCCATTATCACGTGGACCTCGCCCTCGCCTATCTTGAGGTTCAGCCCCTTTATTATCTCCTTGTCCTCCAAAGAGACGTGCAGATCCTTTATCTCCAAAATCATATAAATCACTTTACCATAAATGCGCATCCGAACTTTATGTTGCCCTGGCACATCCTGCACATGGCCCTCTGCGCGTCGGTGTCCTTGTGCTGCAGCGTCATCTCAATGAACTGCTTCATCAGGTCCTTGTCTATAAGCATGTTGTGCCTCTTGCTGCCCTTGCTCAAGTACTTGCTGACCGCAGCCTGCGTGGTTCCAAGCATCTCGGCGACCTTCTGCTGCTTCAGGCCGTACTCCTT
>JAGWFU010000053.1 GCA_028867845.1 Microcaldota archaeon
AAGGATCGGGTGCAGCGATAAACTCCAATCTGGGGTCCGGCCAGGCAACCGGCCTCTACGCAGTCGCGCTCTACGACTACATAAATCCTGAGCTACAGGCTGCCTACAACTCCGTATCCGGCATACTCGGCCTACAATCGGGAGTTAACGCGATAAAGGACACTAGGGTAACGACCTGGCTCCCCGTGCCCATACCTATTCCTGCCCCGGGTTTCATCTACCTTCCCGCTTTCCAGTTCGGCGTCTCAGTGCCGCTGTTCACAAGCACCTACATCTCAGGGACAAACAGCGTGGGCAGCATAGACCTGGGATCAACCAACTCCTTCATAATCAACATCGAGGACTTCGTCATGGTCCCCGTACTCCTCGCCCTGCTGATACAGTCCAACATCTTCTACTTCCTGACCTACATGGGCCTGGGCTTCTTCCTCCCTGCGGGCATAGTGCTCAGGTCCATACCATTCCTCAGGGGGATAGGCGGCACGCTGATAGCGATAGGCATAACGCTGGCGATAATATACCCTGCGATGGTAATCGCGGTCAACATGCCGATAACAAACTTCGTGAACAGCATATTCGTCAACTCCGCTCCGCCGGCTCCTAGCACAAGCTGCGACCTCAGCTACTCTGGGGACGTCACTGGCGGTATCGTGCCCGCTGTGCAGTGCGCCTTCCTAGACACGGCAGCCACGCTTATAACCGGCGCATACAGCATCACGCCCAACGGCTCGCCAGCGCCGGTCGCGCTTCTGCTCGGCCTTGACCAGGCCGCTGTCCCCGCCACCAAATCGCACTTCTATGAAGGCTTCGACATCGGATACTACAGCTCGTTCAACAGCATAATCCCCGCGCTGGACTTCGTGACCTACAACACGTTCGACATGGTGCTGCAGATGATGCTTCTGATATTCGACCTCGTTATAGGCATAGTCGTCGCAGGTGCGATAGCCACCGCGCTGGGAGGCAAGCTCAGGCTGGGCATAGGAAAGGTTAAGTTGACATGATATGAGATTTATGGATTGGTCCAAATGACACTCGTTTGCGCTGTGTATGGGGGAGCTAACTATACAAACAGCTGGATAGGCATAAACGCGCTCGTCATACTCATGAGCCTTATGGCCGTATCCGTAGTGTACTCGATAAGCAAGCTGCTTCCCGGAGAGACGAAGGGCAAGATAAACTCCTTTGTCAGGCAGGAGATCGTGCAGCTCTTCACCAGCGTCATAATCGTCGCCATATTGGTTTCCATCACCTTCTTCGCGTGCAGCATAACCTCCACCGTCAGCCAGTCGATAACCCAGACCCAGCTCACTCCGTTCCAGTTCGCAAACTACTACGTGGGCAACCTTGTGTTCAACAAGGGGTTCTCGCTGATGGGAAACATCTACTCTACATCCCTCTCGTACGAGATACTCAGCCAGGTGGCCACGCAGGCGGGCCTCTACCTAAACTACGCAGGCGTCTTCAGCAGCCTTTATCCAGAGGGGCCTAACCTGAAGCTGCCCACCGGTGGAGTTAATCCAGAGACCGGAGAGCCGCTGCTCAGCCAGTCGCTGGTGACGATCAGCTTCCCCCCTGAGCTTGACATCGGCTTGCTGTTCACCAATCTCGTGGATATGCTCCTCGGCCTGTTCTCCCCCATGCTCACGCTCGCCATCAGCTCGCTGCTGATACAGTACATAACCCTGCCGTTCCTGCAGTACACGGGCTTCGCCATCATCCTTCCTGTCGCGATAATAATGCGCTCGTTCGCATTCACCAGCGGTGAGCTGCGCAATGCGTCCAACGCGCTGCTTGCGATAGCCATAGCGGGATACGTGGTGTACCCGCTCACCATAGCGTTCAACGCTTACGTCGTCAATTGGGTGTTCTCAGCCAGCAACCCCTCTGCCCACTACCTCATGCTGACCTATACCCTTAACAACCTGGACCCCACGAGCTTCTTCTCCCAGGCGGTGCCATCCGGTGTCACTAACAGCTACTCGCCATTCGACACCTCAACGCTTGGCAGCTTCGTGACCCTGCTGTACAACAGCGCGGCGAACTCGTTCCCCATCCCGATAAACGGCAGCATAGCGTCGCTTCAGTCCCTGATAAACAACATAGCTGAGTTCCTGTTCGTGGGCGTAGTGCTCTTCGCGCTCGACATAGCAATGACCGTAGGATTTGCGATAGGTCTCTCCAAGGCGCTCAACGCCGGAGTGGAGGGGGCACAGAACTTCTGGAGCGGTTTGTAGGTGCTTGAATGGTAGCAATATCAGGAATCCCGTTGCTTGCGAGCCTCCCCGGAATCGGGCTGGCGCCGCTGGTAGCGCTGGCTCTGGCGCTTGACGGCGCGATAGTGGGCATCTGGTACCTCGCCGGCTTCGTTCTCGGCAACAGCACGATAAGGGGGTCAGCAAAGGAGGAGTTCTACCAGCTGATAGGCACCGCTGTCCTGGTCGGCATAGTGATCGGCGCGATGATAATATTCAGCGGGATATTCTATTCAGCACTTGGTGCCACCAAGCTGATGAGCCCAGCAGCTATGACCCTGATGTGCACCAACCTGATGAACGGCCCCGGTATAAACCTGATATCGGGTCCTGAGTCCATACTCTCATCGTCACAGAAGCCCTCGACGTTCCCCGGCCTATGCAGCTACGTTGCGAAGCAGAACACGCCATCGCTGGCTGGGCAGATAGACTATCCCCTAGCTGCAAGCACCGTGATAGTGGCCAACCTCACCAACCAGACAATCGGAAACCTCAACAGCACCTTCGTCTACGACTCATTCATAGGGTTCCTCTCCCAGCTCAGCCCCACAGCTGCATTCTGCGCACCGATACCAGGCCCTCTTGTTCCTGTGCAGAACGGGTGCGTGAATCCGATAGCGACAACGCCCCCGCCATTCCTCCAGATCAGCTACTCGGCGACGCCTGACGCCGGAATGGACATGATATTCAACAACATGGTGACCTACGGCACCCTACTCGGCTCCGCAGTGGAAACGCTGCTCGCCCAGCTGCTCGTCAACGTGGTGTTCATCTACATCTGGCCAGTGATGCTCTTCGTAGGGATAATATTCAGGGCTGTGTTCTACACAAGGAAGATCGGCGGCCTGTTCATAGCTATGGCTATAGGCATGGTGATGTTCTTCCCTGCCGTATATGCATTCGAGTACCTCGCCATGGCGAACGGGGTGCCAGCCTCAGTCGGCCAGACATACGGCTTCAGCTCAGTGACCGACATTCCAGCCAACGCGCTGTCGTCGAGCACGCAGAACTACCAGCTCAACTTCTTCGTAGAGCCCAACCTCAAGGTGATGCTCCAGCACTACCAGTGCTGGCCGGCGATAGCAGGCACGGCCAACAGCGCCAACCAGGTGCCCACAGCCGTGCCGCTCTCGGAGGCCGACATATACGACGTCGCATACCTCACCCTGCCTGCCCTTGGGATAATACCCATACTGCAGGGCGGGCTCCAGGCCACCCCCGGAAACGTGCCTGCATTCCCGCTGCCGGCTAACTGCGGGCAGGAGGCGGCTGTCAACGCATTCCTTGCCATGGTGGACTCGTACGGCATAACCGGCATCACATCGTTCCTGCTCCCCGTAATCAATCTGCTGATAGTGCTCACCGGCATACTCGGGCTCTCAGGCCAGCTTGGCGGAGACACGAGCCTAGCAGGGCTTACCAAGATAATATGAGTGGCATGATGGCTGGCAAAATAACATCGAAGATTTCGCTCATCGCGATTGCTCTCGTCCTCCTAGCCGTTGGCACTTTCGCATACCCGCTCGCATCTGCGCAGTCCAGCACTACAAGCACGCAGACATCCAATCCTGTATACGTGCTGGCGTACAACACATGCGCTGGCAGCAACGGCAGCGGCAGCATAATCGACCCCGCAAGGTCCATCATCAACGTGAACAACAGCGCTGCGCAGTCCCTGCTCTCCGTCTCCCTGGTGATAATGCTAATCTTCTCCATGCTTGCAGCAGCAGCATATGGCATGGGCTACGCGTTCCACTTCGACCGCCTAACCAAGTTTGCGAGGAGCGAGATGAACGAGATAATAATAACCATCCTGGTGGTTCTGATATTCGTCGGCACGTTCGCGGTCGGCAACTCGGTGATAGGCCCCAACAGCCACCTCTTCGCTGCCGGGGGCGGCAAGATCCTGAACAACAACGTCTTCATCAGCGACTGCTCGCTGCTCTACTACAACGGCTACCAGATAT
>JAGWFU010000054.1 GCA_028867845.1 Microcaldota archaeon
CTGTCGAAATCTGATAGCAGTGTCCTCCAGCAGCATCGACTGGAGTCGATCCGCTTGCTTGCTTCTTTATTTGCAATTGCGTTGCGATCTCTCTTTGCATGTCCTCAAGACTACATCCAATTCCAAGCAGGAATTTTCACAATAGGTTTACAGGAAACCAACTGACAAAATCGAAGATAAAAGTTGCCTTCGTACCTTCAAAATAGCAGATATACTTAAGGCGAAAACATATATAAAGCTTAGTTGCGCGGCCGACTACAAAAGGTAAGCCGCTCGACGACAGGCCGCTCACGCGAGGATTGCCTGCCTGCCGCCCCTGTGGGAGAGCCTCATGTAGAGCGTGAGCGCGCCGATTGAGGCGAGTATGGCCAGGGATATCACCACTATCACGGTGAGCACGTAGTTTAGTATCAGCTGCAGGCTGAGCAGGTTGGGCGAGCTGGTGTTCAGGTAGACCAGCGTCACCGCTGCTATGGCTATGTCGGCCGCGAGCGAAACGTAGGCCACCTTGTCGAACCACTTCTTCAGCTTTGCCAGGTTGTGTTTGTGCCTGTGTCTCTTCATGTGCATGATTATACCTACAAGAATCTTAGATTAAGAGTGGCTTGGAGACTTTTCCTTAGCCACAGCAGTCCCCTCCTTGTTCACTAGCGGTCTGAGTGCGCCTGCCACATCTACACCACAGTTCGCTATTATGTCCTTCACCAGCCTTATCAATATGTACTCGTCAGCCTTGACCATATTGACCTCGCCCGCAGGCCTGCTCACCTGGGCTATGTATATGCATGTGTCCTTCGGGCTCGCTTTCGGCTTCAGCATTATCACGTTCACGTCGTCCTTGAGCACATTAGGGACGAAGCCCACAGTTTCGAGGTTGCCAGGCACTATCTTGCTGTTCCAGAATACTTTCATTATGCGCTCCAGCTCGTCTGCCTTCTCGCTATCCTTTCTCTCGAATATAGCGTATGGCTTTTCCATGAAGGCGCACTTCTGCGCCCACTTTTCCATCATGATTTTGTTGTAAGCCTCTGCATCTTCCTGTATCGCCTTGTAATCGGCCTTTTCCGGCCACACTTCCTTTGCCTTCCTTATCCCGTCAAGAATTTTATTGCCCAGGAAATCGAAATTACCAAGTTGCTTCCCCAGGTTATACAGGAAGTAAGGCACAGATCTCTCCTCGATACCCAGCTCTCCGCCCCTCATCTCTTCCGGTGACTTTACCGCTCCGAAGAAATTGGGCCCCCACGTTATGGCAAGGCCAGGATTAGTGCGCATCGTGCACTTTATTCCTCCGTTATTCTCTTCATCCGGGTCGTGTCTTCTCTGCATCTGGCATTCCTTAACATGTGCTGCAAGTCAGCATATTATCTCAGTGAATGGATTTAAGCTTTCCTAATTTGTGCTCTACTTCTTCTTTGATATCTGTCCCTTGAGCTCGGTGACCGCCTCGTCTATGGCCTCGAGTGCCTTCACGAAGTCGTCCTTCGCCTTCTTCTTGCTCTTTATTACGAGTATGGGCTTGCCCGTCTCAGGGTGGTCCTTAGACACCCCGGCGAACTCCACGTTCGCGTTGCCCAGCAGCTCAGTGGCTATCAGGTCCGGTATCGTCAGGTCCGTAGTCTCGAACTGAATGTGAAGCTCCTTTGTCTCGTCCTTTAGCACGCTTATTTCCATCTTATCATCTGCTATAATCATTACATTAGGCGAATAACCTTTTAATCTCTTCTGACTTGTTGTACAGGCTGCTTATCTTCCTCTTGTTTACGTGCCCGCAGTCCACGCAGATCAAGGCTGTTCTCTCCTCGTTGCAGCTCAGCTCCCCTCCGCATAGGCTGCACCTTCCGCTTATCACTCCGGTCTCGGGCCTGTCGAGAGTGAGCTGGTAGGAATCCTTGTCGTTGAACTGGACCCTCCCTATTATCGTGTCCCCGAGTATGCACGGCCTCGTCGGCGTCTCCTCCCTTGCCTCTCTTGGCGCATCACCGCGGTCCCTGCCCCCGAATCTGGGCCCTCCGGACCTTGGTGGCTTAGCTAGTATCTTCCCGTCCTTGAGCGCGAGGTAGTCCTTGCCCTGCATGTTGATGCTGTCTATCTCGACAAAGAGTACGCTCTTGGCGCTCTCGGTCACCTTGCCGATAACCATCATGTCCCTTCCTATTATCTTGATGCTCCTGCCCGCCTGGCTTATGCTTATCTTGCCTCCCTCAGAGACCACGCTGCCCATGGCCGACGCGAATATCACGCCCTCTTCCACGTAGGTGTTGTCCCCAGGAACGAACTCCTCTTCGGTGGCCAGCCTCTCACCAGGCACCACCATCGCATTGCCGCTCATAAAAATCGCGAACTTACCTTACTTACTCCCTTGATACGCTCTCGGAGATGTTCTTCATGTGGTTTATGCTCTGCAGGGAGTTGTAGACCGCGAGCAGTGTGTTGTACTTGCTCCTAGTCCTTCCCCTGGAGAATGTCCATATGTCCTTAACTCCAGCGAGCTCAAGCATCTTCTTCACTGGCGTGCTTGCCACGACTCCCAGACCTCTCGGTGCCGGCTTGAGTATGACGTCTACGCTTCCAGCGCTGCCCTTGACTATGAACGGCAGGCTGTGCCTCGTGCCGCACTGGCACTGCCACGACCCGCAGCCGAGTATGAGCGGTATGACTCTGCCCTTAGCGTCTATGACTGCGCTCTCTATGGCTGCCTTGACCTCTGCGTTCTTGCCCGTACCTACACCGACGTGGCCCCTTCCGTCTCCCACGATTGCGGTGACCCTGAACTTCATCTTCCTGTTGTTCTTCGTCATCCTCTGTACGCTCGCTATCTCTATGACCTCGCTCTTGAGCTCGGGCAGCAGCGCGTCTATTATCTCCGCCTCGCCTATGCTCTTGCCCTCCCTGTAGATCTCCTCTATCGACGTGACCTTCTTGGCCTTGACGTCCTTGCCAAGCGACGTCCTAGGCACCCACGCCTCTATGTTGAACTTGTGTTCCTCCCTTTCCCTCTGCGGTCTCCTGTTATTCAATAAATCACTTGTTGGCCATCAGCTGCTTCTTAACAGCCTCGAATTTCTCGTCCAGCTTCTTAACGTCAAAGTTCGCCTTCGCGTAACCCGCGAACTGTGTCTTGCCCGCGCCTGCCTTCGCGTACTCTGCTATGTGCTGGCCCTTTAGCCTCTTCTCGTCCAGCTCTATGTTGGCGGCTATAGCCATGCCGTTGTCCTTGGAGCCCTTGGCCGCGGCGAAGACGACGGAGCCCTGCACCGGCCTGTATATGCCTATGTCGAGTATGCACTCCTTGCTCCCCATCTGCGCCTTCTTCGCAAGCAGCATTCCCGTCAGATACGCAGTAGGCATGTTCCTCCTCGGCTCCCATCCGAACTCCTTGAGTTCCCTGGAGTTGACGGTAGCGAGCACCTTGTCGCCCTTCTCGGAGTAGGTGGTTATCTGCATGGTTATCCCCCTGTTGCTTTTCCTCACGACTACCCTAGCCAGACCGCTCTTTATCCCGGCGATCCTCTTGGCGTAGTTGGTGACCGACTCGGCCCTTCTCTTCCTGATCATTCTGTGCTGCATAAATATCCCTTCATATGTGCCTTAGCTTGTTGAACTGCTCCTCGGTTATCGCGATTCCCCTGCCCTTTATGTGGCTGAGCAGCGAGACCTTGCTCTGGAAGTTTCCTCCCTTCACAAGCCTGTACAAGGACTTGAACGTCTCGTTGTCGAATGCGTTCTCCGCCTTCAGCATCGTGATTACCCTCCTCTGGGCCCTTATCTTCTTCTTGTAGTCGACGCCTCCCCTTGCCTTCCTCGACCCCTTCCTCCTTCCGGGTCCCCTCTTCCTCCCCTGGGTCCTCTTCTCGTTGAGCTCCTTGGAGTAGAGGCTGAGGTTGTGCTTCTTCTTCTGCGCGAACACTCCGCCTCCCTTTACCAGCTGCCTTACGTCCTCCCTTGTTATCGCCTTCTTGGCATCCGCAACTGCGGCGTCAGTCATGCGTATGCTGCTCTCCCCCCTGTTGAGTACCTGAGCCGCGATTCTTCGTGTAAGCTTTATGCTCATGAAATCATCTTCCCGGGTTCGTGACCCTTATGCTGTTGCTGCCCGCGAGCTTCACTATCTCGGCCCTCTTCCTCACCGAAACTCCACCTGCTATTGTGACGTCGTATCCCGCAAGCGACTTT
>JAGWFU010000055.1 GCA_028867845.1 Microcaldota archaeon
CTATCTTCGCCTTCTTCAGGTTTATCTTCATCGACTTCGCAGCCTCACGCATCACGAACATCCCGCCTAGTGCTGTGGAGTCCATCCTGCCCTCGGATCCCCACACCTCTACGGGCTTCCCCGTTATCACGCCGAATGCGTTGTGGCCGACCATTGTGGAATACTCGTCCATCATCCACGCCATTATCTGCGGCGTTGTGTAGACGTCCGGCGCAGGGACGTCGACGTCAGGCCCTATGAACTTGGCCAGAGCGCGTATGTATCCCCTGGACACCGCCTCCAGCTCAGCGGGGTTGAACTTCTTCTGGTCGCAGATCACCCCGCCCTTGCCGCCGCCGAACGGTATGTCGGCGAGCGAACACTTCCACGTCATCCATGCGGAGAGGGCCTTCACGGTGTCGAGGTTCTCGGCGGGATGGAACCTTATACCTCCCTTAGCCGGGCCCCTCGCGTCGTTGTACTGCACCCTGAACCCTGTGAACGTCTGGGTCTTGCCGTCCCTCATCCTCACAGGTATGTTGACTATTATCGTCCTCCTAGGCTCCCTCAGGATCGCGTGGGCCTGCCTGTCAAGCCCCATCACCGCGGCCGCCTTGTCCAGCTGTTCCTGCGCCATCTTGAACGGATTCATGTCTTCTGCCATCTTCTCACCAATCGCGATTACGTTAAGCCCTGATACAGGTAAAGCTGGTTAGGTATTTAGCCTTATATTTTGCAGGTGGCGGTTACCCTAGATATCGGGGAACTCTGGGGGTTCTGCTAAATAAGGTATTTAAGCTTTGCTATCCAATAGACCTTGAAATAAGGTGCCGGATATGGGACTAAAAAGCAGCTCAAGTTTAGATAAGAAGGGCTTCAAGGCGCAGAGCGCAATGGAGTACCTTATGACGTATGGCTGGGCCATACTTGTCATTGCGATAGTTCTCGCCATACTGTTCTCCATAGGAGTGTTCAGCGGCGGTTCCTTCCTTGGAACCTCGTGCATAGCCTCTTCAGGCTACCTGTGCCAGAACCCAGTGATATTCCACACGGCGAACGCACTCACGTTCACGTTCGGACAGAGCACTGGAGCGACCATTTACAACGTCATAATCGGAGTGGCGCCGCAGGGCTCGCCGCTCAGCGCAGTGGGCTTCCCGACGAACATAGTGCAGACCTTCAACGGGCTTGGCACATCGCCGCTTTCGTCGATGGTATCAGGCCAGGAGACATCGGTGTCGGTCAACCTCCCGGTCACCTCGCTATACTTGACCTCCAACGTGATAGGGACGGCATTCACAGGGTACGTCTGGGTCAACTACTCAACGGTCTCTGCTACGGGAGCAGCCACGACGGCCGTCAAGGTTGGAACGGTAACAGTGAAGGTAACCTGAAGTCGGGTTACTTTCCCCTTTCTTTTTCTCCTTCTTTTTGTTTTAGGCTTCTCCTGCCGCAGCTCTGCACAGCAGGCTTTTAAGTGTTCCCAGATTTAGCCAATGGGTGGGAGCATGGCAAAGCAGAAGCTGCTGGGATTCAGGGTAGAGCTGGTACACGATTCTGATGCAAGTCAGGATAAGATAAAGACGATTATGAGAGGCTACGGCATCAAGTATCTGAGAGTAAGATCGCCTAACGAACTGAGCGGCAGGACGGACGAGCTTAACGCAGATAAGGCATTTGACATCGCAAAGCGGTTGAAGAGGGATGTAAAGAAGCAGTTCATTGAGGTAACAGTATCTCCGCTATACTCTAACTGAGGCAAGCTCCGCCTTCATCCTTATGACCTCCATCAGCTCGTTGGCGCTTAGGAGGGGCTTCCTCGTCCTGTCCGTGTCGTCTATCGCTATCCTCGGGCATGCTGTGTTGACGAACGCGTCGAACTCCATCATGTTGTTTATCGAGGTGAAGTCGAAGGTGTTGGCCACCAGTATCTCGGCACGTAGGCCGTTCTGCTCGAGCTTCTGCTTCATGAGCATGCCGAGGTTCATGTTGTGCTGGCCGTTCTTGGTGCTGACCAGTATGCCGAACTTCTTGGCGTCCAGGGAGCCGAGTATCTTGCCCTTGCTCCTCTTCCTGTAGATCTCCCTGTACTTGTCTATGAACTCTATCTTGCCCGCGAAGGGCTCCACCACGAGGAAAGGCTTTGCAGTGGAGAGCAGCGCGCCCAGGGGGTGGAACATCCCGCCACCGAAGTATACGTGGACGTCGACGGCCTTGTCTATGCTTGCGCTGCTGCCTATGTCGCAGCCTAGTATCTGGCCCGGCTTCTTGGCGAAGCCATAGGGCCTGCCTATGACAACGGTCTTCCCGTTCTCTTCGTAGAACCTCTTTATCTCGTCCAGCTGGTGGACGTGCTGTATAGTCGTGGAGAGGCCGATCGTCTTGAACTCTGTCAGCTGCTCGAGCGAGTCCTTTAGCAGGGTGAGCGGCGCGTCTATGTTGTACTCCACGTACTCTACGTTGAAGTCCACGTGGTGGAACTCGCCGTGGCCGAAGTGGACGAGCTTGTCCGCCTTTATGTTCCTGGCCTCGTCGAGCGCCAGGTCGCACGCGCCGAACGTGGGCGACGCTGATATGAAGACCTGATTGCCCTCGGCCTCCAGCCTCTCCGCGTGCTCTAGCGCCTTCTGCTTCAATCCCTCGGGGAACTGAAGTAATATCCTCATGGAATCAGTGTAAAATAAGATCAGGCTGCGGCGGCAGGCGCCACGGCGACGTCGCTTACAACGACCTTGTAGGTGCCGGACAGCTTAGCTGCGGCCCTCCTCATGGCCTTCACAGCCACTGTCCTGTTAGCCTTGTTGGTCATGACCATGAATATCGGCTGGCCCTCCTTTATCCTTGCGGCCACGGAAACGGGCCTTCCGAATGAGAGGCTCATTCCCTGTGATATTCTGTCTGCTCCTGCTCCTGTTGCCATCTTGTGCTCCCTTATCACGCTGTGTGGGTAGACAAGCACACGGAACCTGTAGTTGGCGGGTATGTTGTTCTCAAGGTACTTGTTGCTCACCAGCCTCGCGGACTCGATCGCGTTGGACCTGAGCTGTATGTACTGCTCGGACTTGAGCTCGAGCTTCATGTCGTAAGTATCCTTCTCTACTCCCATGTTGAACACGAGCAGGGAGGTGTGCGGCATTGCGCGTATGTAGTTCTTCCTCGGCTTCTTCAGCGAGTACCTCGCCCACGGCTGGGACTTCAGGTACCTCATTGTCCTTGCTGGTCTGATTCTTGCCATAAACATTACCTAAGTTAAGTTGACTCTCTACCTTACCTAAATCTAGGCCAGGATAAGCGAATAATATTGTTCCATAAAACTATAAAAACACACCGGTAAGCGGGGGCAACTTACGGGTATACCCTTTTATATCTTATTTACTTTACTAAGTTAGTACAATAGGGTGTTTGCATAGACATTATAGAGAGCGCCATGAATGAGCCTGTGGAGAACTACGACCTTTTCAGGGCGAAGATAGTGGTCTGCGGAGTGGGAGGGGGCGGCAGCAACACCATAGAGAGGATGAGCAGGGTCGGGGTCAAGGGAGCGGGGCTCGTGGCCATTAACACTGATGCTAAGCAGCTCAACAACATGAACCCATCGATAACGAGAGTGCTCATAGGAGGAGCGCTCACGAGGGGCATGGGAGCAGGAGGATTCCCGGAGATGGGGGCAAAGGCTGCGGATTACTCGAGGGCGGACATAGACAGGGCGATAGACGGAGCCAACATGGTCTTCCTCACAGCAGGAATGGGAGGAGGGACAGGTACAGGAGCTGCGCCAGTGGTAGCCGCGGCGGCAAAGAGGAGCGGTGCGATAGTAGTGGGCATGGTCACCTTCCCGTTCTCGCTGGAGAGGGTGAGG
The DNA here is from genome assembly GCA_028867845.1 of Microcaldota archaeon. Taxonomy (GTDB): domain Archaea; phylum Micrarchaeota; class Micrarchaeia; order Micrarchaeales; family Micrarchaeaceae; genus JAGWFU01. The sequence continues at coordinate 3,839 of JAGWFU010000055.1, forward strand.
CTGCAGGTGGCGAAGAAGGGAGTGGAGGAGCTCAGGAAGAACGTAGACACGCTAATAGTGATAGACAACCAGAGGCTCGTCGACGTCTACCCCAACCTTGCGATAGAGCAGGCGTTCAAGGTGGCGGACGAGGTCACCTCGAGGGCGGTAAAGGGGATATCGGAGACGATAAACACGCCGAGCCTGATAAACACGGACTTCGCCGACATAAGGACGATAATGAACAACGGCGGCCTCGCAATGATAAGCGTGGGAGAGGGCAAGGGCAACGACAGAGTCAAGGAGGTGGTCGCAAGCACGCTCAGGAACAAGCTCTTGGACGTCG
>JAGWFU010000056.1 GCA_028867845.1 Microcaldota archaeon
TCAGCCAAAGGATTTGTAATGACCGACCCCAAGGGATTCGGGGTTACGGTGTCCATATCAAACGCATCCAACCCCAATGTTCCCATCCCCAAGTCAATAGAGAAAATACACTATAGGGAAGGAACAACATTCCATGCATACTTCGTTGAAGGGAACCTCATCTACTCGAGAAAAGGTCCGCGCAAACAGGCCGAACCGCAAGCTTCTCAAAACCATTAAAAAGCTTAATCTGGCCACTCATTTTCATTAAAATTTTCCCTGCCATCACAAGGCTTTTTAAAGCTAAAATGCATTATATTTACAGACGATTTGTTCTGCTGGTTTGGATGAGCGAGAACGAGTATACCGCAAAGGACATTATGGTCCTTTCCGGCCCCCAGGGAGTGAGGAAGAGGCCCGCAATGTACATAGGGTCTACGGGCAGCAAGGGCTTCCTGCACCTGCTCTACGAGGTCCTAGACAACGCAATAGACGAGACCCAGGCGGGCTACGCCAAGAACGTCACGATAAGGCTCACAAGGGAGGAGGATGTCGACGTCGCAGAGATAAGCGACGACGGGAGGGGCATACCCGTAGACATGATAGAGAAGGAGGGCAAGCCCGCGCTAGAGGTGATCATGACCTCGCTGCACTCGGGCGCCAAGTTCGACAACAAGGCATACAAGGTGGCAGGAGGACTTCACGGCGTCGGGCTCACGGTGGTCAACTCGCTTTCAGAATACACTGTAGTCACGGTCAAGAGGAATGGCAAGACGTACAGGCAGACCTTCAGCAGGGGCACCATCCTCACACCGCTCGAGATAATCGAGGAGCAGAACGACGGCGCAAACGGCACCACCGTAAGGTTCAAGCCTGACGTGAGCATATTCTCTGCAAAGAACTTCAACTCACTCGAGCTTAACGAGAGGCTCAAGGAGCTCGCCTTCCTGAATCCCGGCGCGCACATAACACTAATAGACGCAAGGGACGCACCCATAGAACAGGCAACCGAATACTACTCGCAGAACGGCATCAAGGACTTCATGGATTTCGTAAGGGGTACCAAGGAGCCGCTCACAAAGCCGATCTTCATGAAGAAGGAGCTGGAGAACATGAGGGTGGAGATAGGGCTCCAATACGTTAACACGTACAGCGAGGAGCTGCTCTCCTTCGTCAACAAGATAAAGACCCCAGAGGGAGGAACCCACGTAGTGGGATTCCATACCGCTGTCACTAGGGCTATAACGAACTACCTGCAGAAGAACGTGAAGAGGCAGAAGCAGTCCGCAGAGGTGGAGGGCGACGACACAAGGGAGGGCATAATCGCGATAGTCTCGATAATGATGCAGAACCCCGAGTTCGAGGGTCAGACAAAGGAGAAGCTGGGCAACACCTTCATAAAGAACGTGGTCGACACTGCGGTATACGCCGAGCTCACAAAGTATCTTGAGGAGAACCCCGCTGACGCACAATCGATAGCTAGGAAGGTTATAACATCGGCGGAGGCCAGGGAATCGGCGAGGAGGGCCAGGGACCTTGCAAGGAAGAAGAGCATGTTCGAGGGCTCTGTGCTTCCAGGCAAGCTGTCCGACTGCACCGAGTCGGACCCGGAGAAGGCAGAGATATTCATAGTGGAGGGAGAGAGCGCTGCGGGCTCGAGCAAGCAGGGAAGGGACAGGATGTACCAGGCTATCCTCCCGCTCAAGGGGAAGATACTAAACGTGGAGAAGGCGACCGACGAGAAGATATTCAGCAACGCCGAGCTGCACGCAATGGTCACGGCGTTCGGTGTGGGCATCAAGGAGTCGTTCAAGCCAGAAGAGTTGAGGTACAAGAAGATAATCCTGCTTACTGATGCAGACGTTGACGGGAGCCACATACGCACGCTTCTGCTCACATTCATTTACAGGTACATGAAGGCACTCATAGAGCGGGGCAACATCTTCATAGCGCAGCCGCCTCTCTACAAGATAAGCAAGGGCAGGGACCACAGGTATGCCTATTCGGACAACGAGCTCAACAAGATAATGAAGGAGCACGACGGCAAGGCGACAGTGCAGAGATACAAGGGTCTTGGAGAGATGAACCCAGAGCAGCTGTGGGAGACCACGATGAACCCGCAGAACAGGGTGCTCAAGAAGATAAACATAAAGGAGGGGCTGATGGCGGACGCACTGTTCTCGGTGCTGATGGGAATAGACGTTGAGCAGAGGAGGAAGTTCCTTGAGGAGCACTCGCACGAGGTCTCCTTCCTGGACATATGACATGGCGATGATATGGGAGAGATAGTCGAGACCGCAATAGAGAACGAGATGCAGTCGAGCTACATAGACTACGCCATGAGCGTCATAGTGGGCAGAGCGCTCCCTGACGCAAGGGACGGGCTCAAGCCCGCGCAGAGGAGGATACTCTACGCCATGTACAAGCTCAACAACGTCCACGACCAGGCGACAAAGAAGAGTGCCAGGATCGTGGGAGAGGTGATAGGAAAGTACCACCCCCACGGCGACATAGCGGTATACGAGACCCTTGTGAGGATGGCCCAGGACTTCACCATGAATCACACGCTCGTGGAGGGCCAGGGCAACATGGGCTCGATAGACGGTGATCCCCCCGCTGCGCAGAGGTACACAGAGGTCAGGCTCAACAGGATAGCGGAAGAGATGCTAGAGGACATAGAGAAGAAGTCAGTCACATTCGTGCCGAACTTCGACAACACGGAGGAGGAGCCGATACTCCTGCCATCGAAGGTGCCCAGCCTGCTGCTCAACGGCGCATCAGGCATAGCGGTCGGGGTCGCGACAAACATAATGCCGCACAACCTCTCTGAGCTCTGCGACGCTGTGGTCGCATACGTGGACAACAGGGAGATAAGCTCCGAGGAGCTGCTCAACTACATCAAGGGGCCCGACTTCCCTACGGGAGGCACGATATTCCACGGGCAGGGGGTCAAGTCCTCCTACATAAACGGGCGCGGCAGCATAACTATAAGGGGCAAGGTGGTCTTCGAGAAGATGAAGAACAGGACCGCCATAGTGATAACGGAGATACCCTACATGGTCAACAAGTCCACTCTTGTCGAGGAGATAGCGAACAACGTGAAGAGCAAGAGGATACAGGGGATATCAGACCTGAGGGAGGAGAGCGGCAAGGAAGGCATAAGGGTGGTCATCGAGCTAAAGCAGGACGCAGATCAGGACATAGTCCTCAACTCGCTATACCAGCACACCCGTCTCCAGACATCCCTGCCGATAATAAACATAGCCGTGATAGGTAACCACCTAGTGACGCTTAACCTAAAACAGTTCATCAAGGTCTTCGTTGAGCACAGGATATCCGTAATTAGGAACAGGACCAAGTACGACCTCGACATAGCAACAGACAGGCTCCACATAGTCGACGGGCTGATAACCGCGGTCAACGACATAGACAAGGTAATCGCGATAATAAGGAAGAGCTCTGAGACCAAGGAGGCGAAGGCCTCCCTTATGGCGAGCTACTCATTCAGCGAGAAGCAGGCAACTGCGATACTCGACATGAAGCTCAGCAAGCTCACCAACCTGGAGACATCTGCTCTGAACGCGGAGAGAGAGGACCTGACCAAGTCGATAGACAACCTGCGCTCCATTCTCGCTGACGAGTCAAAGATATACGGGATAATAAAGGAGGAGACCGCCACGATAAAGCAGACGTACGGAAGGGAGAGGCGCACCCAGATAGAGTACAATGCGGAGATGGAGTCGCTCACTAACGAGGATCTGATCGTGGACGAGGAGAGCACGATAATACTCACGAGCAACAACTACCTCAAGAGGATACCATCCAAGGTGTACAGGTCGCAGGACAGGGGAGGCAAGGGCGTGATAGCTATCGAGCTGAGGGAAGGAGACTTCGTGAAGCAGATAGCCTCCTGCATGTCAAAGGACTACCTGCTAATGCTCACTAGCAAGGGACGTGCATATTGGCTCAAGGCATACCTTGTGCCAGAGGGCAGCAGATATGGTATCGGGAAGGCCGCAGTTAACCTAGTCAAGCTGATGGATGGCGAGCGCGTAGAGCAGATAATAAACACGAGGGTCTTCACATCCAACTTCCTCACGTTCATAACTCGGAAGGGCAAGATAAAGAGGGTCACTGCGGAGAGCTTCTCGCATCCG
>JAGWFU010000057.1 GCA_028867845.1 Microcaldota archaeon
TACGTAGCCAACAACTGCATACTTGTCGACGCAACCCACGGTGTCCAGTACCTCAACGAGGTAATGGAGCTGCTCATAGAGGGATTCGAGGAGGCGGTGAGGGACGGCCCACTAGCTAGGGAGAAGGTCAACGGGCTCATGGTAAGCATAACTGATGCCACGATCCACGAGGACCCGGTGCACAGGGGACCGGCGCAGATAATACCAGCAATGAGGAGGGGAATGTACGCAGCCATGCTGACAGCAGGAGTGCTGCTCCTGGAGCCTAAGCAGATGTTCACGATCAACATACCGCAGGAGTACATGTCTAACGTCATAACGCTTCTGCAGAGCAAGAGGGGACAGGTGCAGAACGTGGCGCAGGACAGGGAACAGATGTCCATAACCGCAAAGCTGCCGGTCTCGGAAGTGATCAAGGGATTCTCCAACGAGCTGAGGAGCATGACGCAGGGAAGGGCCATCTGGTACTACGACTTCGCTGGCTACGAGAAGCTGCCAGGGGAGCTGCAGAACAAGATAGTCAGGGAGATAAGGAAGAGGAAGGGACAGCCAGAGGAGCCCCCAGGACCTCAGCAGTTCATGGACTGATTCCGCTTACAGGCTTATCTCGGCTGCGAATACAGGTTCCTCAATCTTGAAGTTCTCGAGCACCTGGGGATGTATCTCGCCGAGGTAGCCGATTTGTTTGCCGTCAACCACTATAGCTGCGCATCTGCCCTTTACGAATCCGTTTACCTCTTTGGCAGCAAGTGAAAACGATCCCATTCCCAATGACCTGAGCGCGGACTCTACTACAGACTTTATCTCAGAGAAGTTCGCCCTTGAATGCTCTCCCATAATCCCTATCCTCTTGCCCTCTGCGATCTTCTTTCCGTCAAATGCGAAGACAGGGCCAATCTCGAACAGCATCTGCGGCATAGGGTCGTGGGCAGATGAGCTGAGGTTCTGGAGCAGTCCAGGTATCAGAGTGGTTCTCAGCATCGTTATCTCTTCAGTCTTGGCGTGAGCCACCTTCACCGAGCCCTTTGCCTCCTTGTCTGTCATCGCGTTGAAGTTCAGCCCCTCGTTTGTCAGGTAGTTGTTCACCGCCTCGCCGAAGCCAAGCCCGAGCATTGTCCTTGCCAACCTGTTGGCCCGAGCAGTCGACTCGTCCTCTATCCCCACGGCCGATCCCATTATCGGTATGGGCGTTATCTTTTCGTATCCGTAGGCTACCGCCATGTCGTCTATTATGTCCTGCTCGTTGAGCACGTCTAGCCTGTATGGCGGCACGTAGAACAGGGTGTCCTTGCCGAGCTTGGCAGCTACATATCCCATCCTGTTCGCCATCGTTATTATCTTGTTCGGGTCTATGTAGGCGCCGAGCGACTTCTCTATCGAGAGGTCCCTCACCTTCATCTCCCTGTAGTTGAGCTCCGGTGTCAGCTCCGCCTTCTTACCGTAGACTATGGTGCAGGGCTGAACCTGCCCTCCAGAATCTATGAACCTGCATGCGAGCAGATTGAGCGCGTCCCTCACCGCGAATACCGATGTGCCTGTTATCTCCACAAATATCTCGGTAGTGGTCTCAGTTATCTTCGTAAGCTCCGAGTTTATTATCGGCGCAAGCGATATCGTCTTCTCCGCGTCGGCCACGAACGGGTACGGGCCCTTGCCTACTATGCCTCCGTACTCCTTTCCTTGGTCAGTTCCGCTCACCACCTCCCCGAAGCCGTGCTTGCCCTTCCCGTCAAGCGGCACTATCTCGCCCTCCTTCGACGCATTGTAAATTATCGGTGGCTGTATGCTCTCGAAATCATGGAGCCCTATCGCCAGCTTTCTTCTCCTCCTCCCGTTGGTGTCGGCGAGCTTCTCTGTGAAATCTATGAGGTACTTGAGATTGCCCTTCTTGAGGTCCACGTTCCTGACCACCATAGCCGCTATGTAGGGCCTTATGCCCTTCAGCTTCTGCGACACTGTTACCTCGATCATCGGCTCGCCCTCCAGCCCATAATGTCCCTCTCTGGGCGTCTGCTCTCCTGCGAATAACGAGAGCGCCCTCGTGAAGCCTACTATGTCGAGCATGTCCGGCCTGTTTGGGGTTATGTCCACCATCAGCTCCTTTCCATCGACCTTCTCAACCTCCATGCCGATTGACTCGACTATGCCCTTTGTGGCGTCGGCCTTGAGCCCCTGCCTCTTGAGGTCGTCGGTGTTGAACCTTGTGGTCGCCATGTGATCACACTATGCTGAGCTCCTTCCTGCTCCTGAGCCAGCCCACGTTGTTCTTGTAGAGGTCCGTGAGTGACTCGATGTCTAGGAAGTGGAGTATCAGCCTCTCTATGCCCATGCCCCAGGCGAGCACGGTCTTGTCCGTGCCCATCGCCTTGGTTATCTCCCTCCTTATGATGCCTGCCCCGCAGAGCTCTATCGTGTCCTTGAGCTTCTCGTCGTAGTAGTAGGCCTCAAGCCCCGGTTCAACGAACGGGAAGTATGACGGCTTGAACTTAACGTCCTCTATCCCCAGCTGCTGGTAGAACTTCCTTAGCGTGTCCATCAGGTTCGCGAGCGAGAGGTCGTTGCCCGCTATTATGCCGTCGGTGTGGTTGAACTCGGCGAGGTGCTTGTAGTCTATGCTCTCGTTCCTGAACACCTTGCCGATGGAGAACATCTTCACCGGGTAATTGGCCTCTAGCATCCCAGACAGCATGGCGATGTGCCTGGCCGAGACGCTGGTGGTGTGGGTCCTGAGCAGCGCCTGCTTGGCCACGCTCTCCTGCCACTCCTCCCTCCAGCCCTCCTCATGCATCTTCCTCACTCTGTTCAGAATCGCTATGTCATCTATGTCTATCTCCTTCGGGTTCGACAGGAAGAATGTATCCTGCATGTCCCTCGTGGGATGGTCCTGCGGTGAGAACAGCGCGTCGAAGTTCCAGAATGCGGACTCAACTATGGGACCGGACACCTCTGTGAACCCCATGTTGAGCCATGCATTGCGTATCACGTCTATGAACTCGTGCATCGGGTGAAGGCGTGCAGGGTATCTCTCCTCAGTGCTGGCGTTGATGTCGTAGGGCCTGAGCTGCTTGCCCTTCCACCTGCCTCCGGCGATGAGCTCCCTTGTCAGCTGCCCCACGCCGTCCTCATCCTGCCCCGCCTCCGCCTTCTTGCCCTTCTCTGTTATCGCTATCTCTGTTATCACGTTCGTCTTCTTGAGCTCGATGAGGCCCCTAGCCTTAAGCGTCTCCACGGCCTCCCTGATCTCCTTGTCGTCCGAATCCGATGCCATCTCCTGGTTCTCAGAGATTCCTTTCAGCGCCCTCCTCTGCGCGTACTGCGCCTTTGCCGCTGCCTGCTGGCCGCTCTTGTTGAGCTTTATCATCCCGTCCTTTATCTCTATCCAGCCGTTCCTCTTGGCCCACGAGAGTGCTATCTGGTTCTTCACGCTTCTTATCTGCAGGTTCCCTGTCGCGCCCACCTCACGAATCAGGTCCTCCTCAGGGAATCCGCCGAGGTATCCCCTCCCCTCATCCGTCAGCTTCGCTACCTGCCGCTCTTTCCTCTCGATCTTGACCAGGCCCTCCTTTGCCAGCCCCTCAAGCGCCCACATCACAGAGTCCGCGCCGATCTTGGCAATCTTGCTTATCTCCGCGACCGTGGAGCCCCTGCCCTCCTTAACCAGGCTCAGGACCGCGCTTTCGTACTTGTGCAAACACACACCGCTACCTGCCCACCCTGAGGTAGGTGTAGATAATGAAGAGCAGTATGACCGCTATTATGATCACGAATGTGAAGATGCCGAAGAAGTTGTATACGCCCTCGAAGAAGGAGAGCACCTCCGTCTGGATACCCTCTGTTATGGTGAATGCGAAGGTGAACTTCGATAGAGGCTCACCGAAGAACCATGACACCTTGGTGGTGTTGGCGTAGTTGTTGGTGAACGCAGATACGGGGGCGTCGGGCAGCGGGTATACCGACTTTATGTCCGCGCCGCTTGGCAGCATGAACGTGAGGCTGGTGTTCTGGCTCAGCACCTCCCCGCTCGCTCCGTGCTGGAAGTTGAACACACTGGGGCTGAAGCTGTAGTAGAATACCCTTGGCGCTGTCTGGTTGACCGTTGTTATGTTGGGCACGTCGTAGCTCATCAGCA
>JAGWFU010000058.1 GCA_028867845.1 Microcaldota archaeon
GGTGAGGGCGGCTATCCTTGAGCAGCTCAACAAGCTGGGCAAGAAGGACATAGGAAGCATAAGCCAGATGGTGAAGTCGTATTACGAGGACCCTGAGCAGACCCTAAGGTCGCTGGGACTTGGTGAAATGCAGCCTGTGGTAAGGATCTGATCCTCAGCAGTTGCATCCGCAGTCCTTGCAGGTCTTGCTTCCGCAGGTGCACTTTCCCATGCACATGCATCCGCAGCAGTCGCATTTGGTCTTCTTGGAGACCTTCTTCGCGGGCTTCTTCTTCATAGCCTTCTTCTTCGCCATGGTAGGTAGTAGCTCGGAATCTATTTAAGCGCTTCTGGAGGAAAAGTGAATTTCGGTTACGGTAAGAAGTCCTTGTTCTTTATCTTCTCCTTGACGTAGTCGCTGATGAACGTGAGCCTGGGTCCCTGGAGGGCGTCCTGCTCTATCTTAGTCTTGTTCTTCAGCACCAGCTTGAGCTCGTTGACCCACTCCTCGTGCCTGTTTATCCACTCGTAGCCAAGCATCTCCTGTACCCTCTTGAGGTCCACGTCCTTTACCTTCATTGTCATGTTCTTCAGGAAGTCATACCTATCGATGTCCGACATTGTGACACCAAGGAAGCGTGCCTCCGGCGTAGCCACGTCCTTGCCTATGTAGGCTAGGTTTATGCTGCCCGTCTTGATCGTCCAGTAGATGTACCAGCCCCATACGTCCCCGTCGTTGAACACGTAGACAGGTAGCCCCTGGTCAGCGAACTTCCTTATTATCCTTCTAGTTCCCCTCGATGCCTGACCCTCTGGAGAGAGCAGTATCATGTTCTCCTTCTTCCAGAGCCCGTCCTCGTTGAGCCTCTGCCAGACCGCGTTCTTCTCAACTACGAGCACATACTTGGCCTTGATGTCCACGAACTCTATGTCGTTGTCCACGTCGCTGGGTATCGCCCATCCACTCCTTCCCATCTTGCTGGCGTCTATCTCCAGCTTCTCCTCGCCGAACTTGTCCATTACCTTGAAATTGCCAGCAAGCAGGCCCTTCCTGTTCGCGTTTAGGTTGAGCTCCTCTCTCTTGAGACCCAGCGCGACCTCGAGGTCCTCTATTAGCGGGTTAGACTCAGCCTGCTCGTTGAATATGTTCTCGTCAACATCCTCGCCAAGGGAGTACTTCAGCTGGTAGAAGAGGCCCCTGATCGATGTGTGCAGGTTCTCGTTGACGAACTTGTGGCACTTGGCCGCTATCGCCATGGTCTGCATGAACCTCTTTGTCTGCGCGATGTTTAGGAAGTTCCTCTCCTCGGTAGCGCGGCCAAGGCTGAGGTAGCCCTTCTTGTTGTCGTAGATTATGTTGGACTTGGTCCTTGCAGTGGCTATGAACTTGGGGTTCTTTCCCTGCTCGACCTGCTTGAGTATCCCGCCCCCGAACTCCTCGAGCACCTCCTTGGAGGGGTTGCCCTTGGTTCCTTTTGCCGCCACATTGATCGCCACTTACCTTCTGAATTAGACAGTTGCATTATTAAAAACTAAAAATTTCCTTTAGGTACGTGGATATATGCTTTTTGGCCTTTGGTTCGTCTTGTGACAGGTTCCTTATGTGCATGGCGGTTATGAACCCTCCAGAACTGTTCGTAATCTGTCTGGCTTGGTGTTCTGCTTCACCTATGTCAGTAGCCCTAAGAACGCCCCTTATATTTCCCATCCACTCTTTAGGAGTCTCGATAATCTCTTCCATTCCAGACTGCCGCATTAGATTGATGACCTTAGGTATGTCTGAGGGATTCTTACATTTGTAATGAATCTGGTATCTCTGCATCTGTGGTTGGGTCATCTCTTCTTACCCCCGTTCTCGTAGCCCTTGAGCTCCTTGATTATCTGGTTCCTCCTCTTGCTCTCCTTGAGCGCGAACTTGAGCACGTCGCCCAGGTTCCTTGCCGTGAGTATCTTGACCTTCTTGAGCACGTCCTTGCTCAGCGCTATGTCGTCCCTGTTGGTGTACGGCACTATGACCTTCTTCAGGCCAGCGTTGATTGCGGCCTCCACTTTGCTGGTTACGCCGCCTACTGGCAGGACCTCGCCCCTGACCGATAGTGAACCTGTCATTGCAAGGGACTGGTCAACAGGCAGGTTTTCCATAGCGGAGATGATGCTGACAGCCACCGATATGCTTGCGCTGTCGCCCTCCACTCCCTCGACCTGCAGGAACTGGACGTGCATGTCGTAGTTGCTTACATCTCTTCCCATGTGCTTCTTTATGATTGCCGATACGTTCTTGACCGCCTCGTTGGCTATCTTGCCCAGCTTGCCTGTTGGTATGAACTTGCCCTCCGCCCTTGACGATGCTGGAGTTACCTCCGCGACTATCGGTATCACTATGCCTGAGTTGGTGGTCCTGTTGCCTATGACCGCAAGGCCGTTGACCCTGCCCACGCTGAAGCCTGATGTGGAGAACACCCTGTAGTCCTTCCTGTACTCCAGCTCCTGCGAGACCACCTGGGCTTCGATTGGGGTTGCGAGCACCTTTGCGTTGACAACATCTTCCTTTGTCACAGCGGCGTGGCCCTTCTCTATGGCTATGTCGCCCGCTGCTCTGACAAGGCCGCCCAGGTCCCTGAGTATCAGCGTGAGCTTGTGCTTCCTTCCTGCCCTCCTTCTTGCCTCCTCTATTATCTCGTCCACAGCCACCAGCTCGAACGGCGGTATCTTCTTGTCCTTCTTTATCTCCTGCGCTATGAACTGTATGAGCAGGTTCCTGTTCGCCGCGTTGTCGTCCATGGTGGACTCCATGTACACCTCGTAGCCGTAGCCTCTTATCCTGGACCTGAGGGCTGGGTGCATGTTCTGTATGTCCTGCAGGTTGCCTGCTGCAACCAGTATGAAGTCGGATGGGACTGGCTCGGTCTTAACTAGGGCGCCTGAGCTCAGGTCGCTCTGCCCGGTGATCGAGTACTTCTTCTCCTGGAGTGAAGTTAGTAGCTCCTGCTGCGAGCGTGGATCCAGGTTGGAGACCTCGTCTATGAACAGAACGCCCTTGTTCGCCTTGTGTATGGCGCCGCTCTCCACCCTTAGGTGGGCCGGGGTGCCTAGCCCTCCAGACTGGAGCGGATCGTGCCTTACGTCCCCGAACAGGGAGCCTGCCTTTGAGCCTGTTGCGTCAAGGAAGGGCGCATGGGAAAGACCAGTATTGTCCACTATCAGCTTGGGCTCGTTGGCGTCGTTCATCCCAGGAAGGCCCACCCTCCTGGCTATGCCGCTCATGAATATCAGCATGGAGCCGAATATCAGTATTCCCAGTATTAGGGCTGCGAGAACCACTATCTCATAGCCCTTTATGAATCCGCTGAGCGAGAGGGCGAACAGTATTATTACAAGTATCATGATTATGGGGGCTACTATTGTGTTTCCCTTGCCCATGGACATCCTGTTCTTCAGCCTCTCCCTCTGGAGTATCAGGCGGCCCTGGCCGTCTCCCATCTTGCCGTCCTTCGGCGTTCCCTCTGGATAGGTCTTGACCGTCTTGGCGAGCGGGGTGTTCTCGTCGTTCGGATTGCGGTATATCAGCACGTCCTCAAGGTCGGCTGCAGGGAGCATCTCCGCCATGGCCTGTGCCAACATTGTCTTCCCAGTACCAGGATCGCCTATCAGGAGGACGTTCCTCCTCTGCTTGGCGGCCTTCTTTATTATCTCCACCGCCTTCTTCTGCCCGATCACCTGCTCTATGAGCTTGTCCGGTATCTTTATATCGGCCGTGGTCTTTTTTCTTGGATTTGTCGGTGTCTTAGCCATCTGAAGCCCTTGGTGGTTGGTCGTCCATCGCCTATAATTAGAAGCGAAGGTGTTTAGAGGATGGGGAAGGTTCTTTTAACAAGAATCTGCTCTAAACACTCTTCTGATATAATGGGTTGGAAAGGTTTAAAGGGGTTGTGGCGGAGTGGTAGAAGAGATGAATGCCTCAGCGACAGGATCGTTACGAACGGGTGTGAAGACCGGCATTAATTTCTTATTAAGATTTTGTAGGTTTTATTATAC
>JAGWFU010000059.1 GCA_028867845.1 Microcaldota archaeon
TCATAAATATCTTGCTGATTCCTTGAGGATTGCGTTCGTCTCAGATGCGGCTTACCCCTGGAACGTCGGAGGGCTGGAGCTAGTGGAGAGCATAGAGGCCAGGGAGCTAGCGAAGAGGCACGAGGTCCACTTCTTCTCGTTCAGGTGGCCGGGAATGAAGGAGGAGTTCAGGTCCAACGGCATAACCTACCACACGTTCCACGAGATAACCAAGGAGAAGTTCTATAGACATGGGAGAAGGTCGATAAGGGAGGCGATAGCCTTCGGGATCGGCATATTCGCGCTTTTCGGATACAAGTTTGATTTGGTCTACGCAAACGAGTTCCCAGTGTTGCACCTACCAGTGATAAAGCTCTACTGCATGCTGACCGGAGCGAAGCTCGTGCTCGATGTGGTGGAGGTATGGGACAGGAACTACTGGGTCAGCTATCTTGGCCCCGTGGCGGGCAGCCTCGCCAGCGCGTATGCCTCAACTTTCATAACATCAGGTGACTCGTACATTGCGAACTCCACAAGCACGGCGAAGGGACTTGAGGGGATGGGCATACCTAGCGGGAAGATCCATGTCTTCTCTCCGATAATAGACGACAGGCAGATGGCAAGGATACGTGCAAGGCAAACCAACACCATAATATTTTCAGGCAGGCTGATAAAGGAGAAGAGGGTGGACAGGCTCATAGACGTGGTCAAGTCCGTGTCGAGGACAGTCAAGGGGCTCAAGGTGCTGATAATAGGGGAGGGGCCGGAGGCAGCCAATATAAAGAAGCAGATAAGGCAGCTCAAGCTTGACAGTGTTGTTAAGATGAGGGGATTCTACAGCGAGAAGGGTAAGGCAAATCTCTACAGGGACATAAAGGGCGCGAAGATGCTGCTGCACATGTCGGAGAGGGAGGGGCTGGGGATAATAGCCTTGGAGAGCCTTGCGCTAGGCACCCCTGTTGTGCTGCCGTCATACTCGCCGATACCTGATGAGGTCAAGCGCATGTGCGTAGTGGCAGATGAGACCGCGCTGCCCGCAAAGGTGATAGAGATACTGAGGGCAAGGGACAAGGGCGCCTACCTGAGGAACGGTGAAACGCTTAAGAACTTCTACGCCTCAAACGTTAATAAGTTCTACTCGGATATGTTCAAGGAACTTGGGCTGATCGAATGAAGCTGCTTAACGCGCTGCCGCCTTACAACCTTTTCGGGATTGAGGAGCAGGATTACAAGAGGGCAAAGGTGGTAGCAATACCCGTGCCGTACGACTCTACTTCTACCTACAAGGCCGGGTCAAGGGAGGGGCCGAGGGCGATAATAGAGGCGAGCAGGAACATGGAGCTCTACAGCGACGAGCTCGAGAAGGACGTGAGCAAGAGGGTAGGCATATTTACGACGGACGAGATGGCGCCGGATTTCAGCTCACCCGACAACATGGTGAAGAGGATTGAGAGGGAGGTCGACGTTGTGGTGGATGACGGGAAGGTGCCGATGCTTCTAGGGGGCGAACACACGATCTCGGTAGGGGCTATGAGATCCGTGAGGAAGAAGCACGACTTCAGCGTGCTACACTTCGACGCGCACTCAGACTCGAGGGACGAGTACGGAGGGACTAAGTACGACCACGCCTGCGTGATGGCGAGGGCTAAGGAGATCTGCGGCAAGTACTACAGCGTGGGCATAAGGAGCATAGACGAGCAGGGCGCGAAGGATGGCAAGGGCAGCATACTCTACATGAAGGAGATGCACAAGATGACCAACGCGCAGATAGTGAAGAGCATACTGAAGAACACGAAGAATAATATTTATCTCTCGATTGACTATGACGTGCTGGATCCGAGCGAGATGCCAAGCACCGGCACGCCGGAGCCCGACGGGATGAGGTTCAGGCAGCTCATCGACATACTCAAGCCTGTGCTGAAGGAGAGGAAGGTCGTGGGCCTCGATTTTGTAGAGCTGAACCCGATACCGGGAATGGTGGCACCCAACTACCTTGCGGCGAAGCTGATCTACATTACCTTAGGATACGCTTTCGCCTAGATCGGTTACCTGCCCTCCTTGAAGACCTTCGCGTAGTCTATTGTTATTCCCCCCATAGCCTTTGCTATCAGCCACGCAGCAAGGAAAGACAGCACGAAGACAACGGGCATCACGACTACTATGCCGAGTATCTGGACTCCCAGCTGGGAGACCGCTGCCATGCCCCCGCCGAAGAGTATGCCGTTGGGCAGGTGGGAGTATCCTGACTGCACAGCGAACGCGCTCTGCGCGAAGAACGCGACCATCAGAACCCCGAAGAGGCCCCCTGTCATGTGGCCCGCCATCAGCCCGGCGGGGTCTGAGAACCACTTGACCTTTGCGAATATCTTCTCAGCGTAGACGAAGAGCGGGCCTGCCAAGAGGCCGAGGACAACTGCGCTGCCTACGCTGACGAAACCTGCGAGCGGAGTTATCACGATCAGCCCCATAAGCACCCCGTTGGCGCCGTCGACAAGCTGTGGCCTTGTCTTTAGTATCAATTTAGTGGACGCCATAACAGACAGGAATGCAGCCGCGGCTGCCACAAAGGTAGTTATGACGACTATCATCGCCTCGCTGTTGAACGCGAGCACGCTGCCGGGGTTGAATCCGAACCAGCCCAGCCACAGCAGAAGGAGGCCGAGGGTCAGCCAGCCCTTGTTGACGTTTATCCGGACCTTGGGGCTCTGCTTGTACCCCTTCCTCTTCTCCTCGCGCCATATCTGCAGCATTATGCCAAGCCCAGCGCCGGCTGCAGCTCCGTGGACGACCAGTCCTCCAGCAAAGTCGCTCATGCCAAGAGAGGCGAGCCAGCCAGTCGGGTTCCATATCCAGGCCGCAGGTATGGCCCATATTATTATGAAGTAGGGAATCGTGTAGATGAAGAACGCAGTCATCCTTACCTTGTGCAGAACGACGAGCCCAACAAGGGCGAGCGTGACTGCAGCGAAGGCGGTCTCGAACAGGAAGTAAGTCGAGGTCGTAAGGCCGGTGTTGAAGTAGTTGGCTCCCATCGACCACCAGGTGCCGGTGAGCATGCCCATAACGTTGGTGCCGAACCCGCCCAGGAATATTCCGTTGTAGATAGGGTTGCCTATTATCCCGTTGATGGTAGGGGCGAACGCGGTGTTGAAGCCGAGGAACGCCATGAAGAACAGAGCAGAGCACGTGATTATTAGCGTCTTGAGCAGGCCCCTGTCGTACTTCTCACCGAACTCGCCGACCTCGAGGAAGCCGACCGCGATAGTCATCAGGAAAACGAAGAGAGCTGCAAGCAGAACCCACAGGTTGTTCACGGTAGCGTCAAGCATCAACATATTTTCACAGCTAAGTTGAGGGGAGAAAAGGTATAAAAAGTATGCGGCATCTTGCACTAATCTTTTAAGCCTAAAAGCAGTATTATCTTTATGGGAGTAGGAAAAGAAAGGCACAAGAACAGCAAGGAGCGTAAAATAACAATAACAGTTAGTAATAGTGAGCTTGAGGCACTTGAAGATGTGCTTATAGCCTGGAACCTTTGCAGAAAGCATAAAGCCCAGACTTGGAGCCCTAGTACTGGAGTCAAAACCAGCCAAGAGATATTTAAAATGCAAGATGAGTGCAACGCCTGTCAAAAACAAAATAATGCTTTGCACAAAAAGGCATGGAAGGTGCTCAGCAGATTGTATACGGCGTGGGACAAACCCGATCTGAAAAGAAAGAAGGTGGATAGGTAAGATAGGAATAGAAAGAAGTTTTGGAAAGCCATATGCTATAAAAACCATAACTGACTAATTTATCGGTGGATATTTCCAAATTTAAATTACCCACACCTAAAGGTGTGGGATTTCCATCATTCTGCGAATAGTCTCTTCTGCCTCTGACTGTTGTCCTCGCGCACATACCTTCTGACGACATCCTCTGTCACGTCACTGACCGACCTGTAGAAGTAACCGCGGCCCCAGAA
>JAGWFU010000060.1 GCA_028867845.1 Microcaldota archaeon
TTTGCCTTGGTCTTGCCGTCAGATACGCAGCCCGGAAGCTCTGGTACCCTGACGGTATAAACGCCGTCTTCATCCTTCTCAAGTATGACCTTGAAGCTCTTCTGCATCCCAATTCACAGTGTAATTGTGGATTTTAATGTATAAAGAGCTTTCGCTTTGCATGGAGATGAAAGGGATGGAGTGGATAACCCGGATACTAAGGTTAACTGCAGCGTGCATATTGGGTCACCTTCTTCTCCTGAGGAGTATGCTCCCGATCAAAAATAAGTTTGCAATAGTAAGGTAAGTAGGGAACGCAACAGCAGCAAAGCTCCAGGAGGTTATTGCAAAGAACGCAGTTATGGTGTTAAACTCCCCTGAGAGGAAAGGGGAGACGTCCTCAGTTCCTGGATGATTCCAGGCTTTCACAACAGTGGGTATCACAGCGAAACCGTCGCTGGCGATCGCGAACAATATCGCAACATCAGGGCTCCGTGTAACCCCCCAAAGTATAAGGGACAGGATTGATAGTATGCCGCAGCCGTAATCGAACTTCGACAGTTTCCAGTAAGAGTTTTTTATTAAGAACGACGAGACAAATATCAGAAATGGCTGAAATCCCGACATAAAGACGGGGAGAACCGCCCAGCCAACGCCTTTGGAAATGGCCGCCAATGTGGCGATTGTAGGCGCTACGGACCACATTCCCCAACTCACCCTGTTGGGTTTTACCTTGCCTTTAAACATAGATCGTATGTAGATAAATGCCGTAACCAACTGAGCAAATGCGCCCACGAAAATTAAGTATTGTAGAAACACTGTAAACAACTTTTGCTAGATCTCGAATGCTCCCATCGGGATTTGAACCCGAGTTTCAGGGTTGAAAGCCCCGCGTCCTTGGCCGGGCTAGACGATGGGAGCCCGCTAATAATATGCACTATCTTATATAAAAATAAAGGGGTTCCTTTTGTCATCTTTATTAACCTTTTCGTGGAAATCTATCTGCTGTTAGGTGATCGCATGATACTTTCGGATTTCGACCTGATGAACGTCATAAGGAGCAAGAGGCTGGCGATAGAGCCGTTCTCGGAGGACATAGTTAGGGAGAACGGCGTGGACTTCAGGCTCGCGGACGAGGTGGGCAGGCACAAGCACATGGGCGACGACTTCGTGATGGACCCGTACGACGAGGAGACAATAAAGTCGGGATACGAGATAGAGAAGGGAGTAAAGCAGATACTCATAGGCGCGAAGGAGCAGGTGCTACTCACCACAAACGAGACCATCTCGGTCCCTGACGACCTTGTCGGGTTCGTGGAGCTTAGGAGCACATGGGCAAGGCACGGATTGTCCATGCCGCCGACGATAATAGACGCGGGATTCAGCGGGACAATAACGCTGGAGGTGGTGAACAACGCGCCCTACAAGATAAGGATAAAGCCGATGCAGAGGTTCGCGCACATAGTGTTCCTCAAGGCGAGCAGCAAGGTGTCCAACATCTACTCCGGAATGTACACGGGACAGAAGGGAGTGAAGTTGCCAAAGGTAATAAAGGAGCTGTGATCAGCCGAGCAGCTTGGCTATTGATTCAACTGAATCAGCGGTAAGCATGTTAGCGGCCTTCCTCATCCTGTTCATCACGGCTAGGCCTATCCCGCGTTCCGGGAACGGCTCTATGACCGCGATCTCGGCATCGCTCCTGTCTATCTTCCTCAGCGAGTCGAAGAGGTTCTGCGCGATCCTGTAGAGGTCGGACCTGCTCCCGATCGCGAGCCTCATGGAGCCGGATGGAAGAAGTTTTGCGGTCTCGTCGCTGCAGATGAATAGTATCTTTTTGCCCCTCAGTGCGTCCGCGGCTTCCACCATCAGCTCCGCATCACGCGCCACTACTAGCCTCTTCTCCGGCGCGTAGTGCTTGTACTTCAGCCCGGGTGATGGCGGCGCCTCGTTCGCCGAGATTATTATGTCAGAAGTGTCGAGCTCTTCAAAATATTTGCTGAGCTCTTCCACAGTGTAGGCGCCAGGCCTGAGAAGCCTCGGCCTCTCCTTCGTCAGATCTATTATAGTGGATTCGAGACCGAAGATCGTGTTGCCCCCATCGAGTATGAAGTCGACCTTTCCATCCATGTCCGCTATCACGTGGCTCGCAAGAGTCGAGCTGGGCCTTCCGGATATGTTCGCGCTAGGCGCGGCGATGGGAACTCCTGCAGCCTCGATGAGCCTCAGCGCCACTGTGTGCGCAGGCATCCTTACGGACACTGTATCCAAACCGCCGGTGACCTCCTTTGGCAGCTTTCCGTTACCTTTGAGCACGAATGTTATGGGACCTGGCCACAGTATCTTGAACTTGGAGAGCAGCTCATCGCTGACAGGAGCTGCCACATCATTCAGTTGCTCAATAGAGGCGATGTGCACGATAGCAGGATTGTCAGATGGCCTTCCCTTTATCTCGAAAACCTTCCTCACTGCAGCGGGATTGAACGCGCTGGCCCCCAGACCGTACACGGTCTCTGTGGGGAACGCCACCGTGCCCCCGTCGATTATCGCTCGCGCTGCCTCATGTATAGCGTCCACGGATGGATTGAGGGGGTTAACCCTCAGTATCCTCGTCATCTATATCTTTCCGAGCTCCTTTGTGAACAGAAGCATGTTGTCGAACTTCCTGGATATCTGGCCGGCCCTTATTCCGTAGACCGACTTGATCCCCTGCTTGTTCGCCAGCTCTATCAGCCTCTGCGTGATTATGCCGTCGAAGACTATGGCGCTTATGCCCGTGCCGTCCTGAATCGTCTGAATCAGCTCCCTTATAGGGACCTCGGACATGATCGCGCCCTTGGAGTCGTAGACCCTTCCCCTCAGCGAGTTGTGCAGCTCGGTGAGCGCGTCTATGTACTTCTGCTCTGGCTCCATCTGCGCCGAAGCACCTGCGGGCGCGGGAGGCTTGCTGCTTCCCATGGTGGGTATGTCAAGCTCGTTGGCGTCCCTGTTCTCGTTCATGTCCTTTATGCCCAGGCTCCCCCTCCTCTCCGAGGGTCGCTCGATTGGCTCAAGCTGGAGCTCGTGAGCCTCGGGCTTGTTGTGCATCCTCCTCGATATGTCGGTAGGGCTCAGTATCGGCTGCCTGTCCTGCTGCTGCATCTGCTGCTGAGGCTGTTGCTGAGCTGGCTGGGACTGGAACTGCTGGTGCTGCTGAGGATCCGGCATTGGCTGCCTCCTCTGATTGAACTGCTCCTGCTGCCTCTGCCTGAAGTCATCCCTTCCACGGCCGCCGTCCCTGTCTCCTCCGCCGAGCCTCTGCCTCTGCGCCTGGTCTATCGGCATCCTCGACCTCAGCGCCTTGATTATGTCCTTCCTCGTCAGCTCCTCCACCTCCTTTCCGTCGGGAGCCCTTGCGATGAAGTCTATCTCTGCCGCGTTCGACATGGCCCTTATTATCATGTCGCCTCCCCTGTCGCCGTCCACGAATAGGACTGTGTCCTTCGACTTGCTCAGCTCTATTATCGTCTTCGGTATGACACCGATCGCGCCGCCAACCGCTATGCAGTTGGTTATGTCGTTCTTGAGTAGGTTGATCACGTCAGCCCTTCCCTCCACCAGAATAAGCTCGTCGTTGTCCTTGATTCCAGGGCCAGCAGGGAGCAACTCCGGACCGTATGTGGTCACAACGCTGGACTTGACCTCTCCCTCGACCATCTCGCTTATCTCCTTGCTGTCAGGTATCTCAGTAGTGAGAAGGTTCTTGAGCAGGTCCTTCGCCCTCGCGACTATCTTCTGCCTCTTGCTGCTCCTGGTGTCCTCTATCTTGTTGATCTTGAACGATGTGTCGAAAGGCCCCACTCGGTCAACGGACTCTATCGCTGCGCCGAGAATGCAGGTCTCCACCCTTCCCAGCGAAGACGGCAGGAACAGCCTTCCGAAGGTCTTGTTTCCCTG
>JAGWFU010000061.1 GCA_028867845.1 Microcaldota archaeon
ACCTTGAGGATAGGCGACACCATAGAGCTTCAAGGCGAGCGCGGGCCCGTCCGAGCCACAGTATTGGAGATGCAGATAGATAAGGAGCCGGTCGGGACTGCCTCTTATGGTGACTCAGTCGGTATAAAGGTAAGCGACACTGTGCTGGAGGGAAGCGATGTCTACCTTGTTGGATAGTTGCACGGCTGCGGTAATAATAAATATCAGTGTTCCAGAATAGTATAAGTGAATTTATGGGCAAGACGACCTTGTTGGTGCGATGCGATAAGGACAACCATGCAGGTGACACGAAGTTCGCCAGCCACTTGATGATGACGAATGGCGTGGCTGATGTCATAGAGACCTTCGTTAGGGTCGGAGGAAAGGAATATTGCATGATAGTAGAATCTTACAGCGATAAGAAGTCAGTGAAGAAGCTTGAGGAGACGCTCAGGAAGGACAGCAACGTAAGATTCGTTCTCAGGGCGAAAGAGCAGCAGGTTCCGATCTAATCCAAGGCTGGAGGCCTTATTTGTATGCAGATAAACTGGACGGCCGGTTAACATTTATAAAGCCATGAGTGCCATCTATACTATGCCAACGAAATTCGTTGTAGTGCTCGGCTCCCTGATGAGCGGGCTCGGCAAGGGGATAGTCACATCCTCGATACTAAGGATTCTCGATTTCTACGGATACAACGTCCTCCCGCTCAAGTTCGACGGATACCTCAACTATGACTGCGGGACCATGAACCCCTACAGGCACGGCGAGGTCTTCGTGTTCGACGACAAGAGCGAGGTGGACATGGACTTCGGCATGTATGAGAGATTCCTGGGCAAGAACCTAACCGGCGACCTTTCCATAACCGGAGGCAAGGTATTCAGCGAGATAATAGCCAAGGAGAGGAGGGGAGCATATCTGGGCAGGGATATACAGATAGTTCCGCATCTCACCAACCTGATAATAAACAAGATAGAGGGCGTGGCGAAGAGGAAGAACCTTGACGTCATGGTGATAGAGGTCGGAGGCACGGTTGGAGACATAGAGAACGGATATTTCATAGAGGCTATGAGGCAGCTCGCGCTAAGGAACAAGGTCGTGTTCGTGGACGTCACTTATATACCAGTGATGAGCGCTGTGGGCGAGCAGAAGACAAAACCCACCCAGCTGGCGCTTAGGTCGATCATGCAGGCGGGGATAAACCCGGACTTCGTGTTCTGCAGGGCGGAGAACGGGCTCAACGACGAGACTAGGGAGAAGCTGGCGCTGTTCGCCAACCTGCCGAAGAGCAGGATAATAGAGGACTGCACCCAAGAGACCCTATACAGCCTGCCGCCATATTTCATGAAGCAGAGATTCGACACAGTGCTGATAAAGGAGCTTGGCCTGGAGAGGAGGAAGCTCAACAGGAAGGCGCTGAAGGAATGGAACTCGAGGCTGGAGAACCTAGTCAGGCCGAAGGACAAGTTGGACATCGCTATAGTGGGCAAGTACACGAACCTTAAGGACGCCTACGCAAGCGTCAAGGAGGCGCTGGTCCACGCAGGCGCGGAGGTGAGCGCGGGCATAAACCTCAAGTGGATAGAGTCGGAAGACCTTGAGAAGGCCAACTTGGCGGACTCGCTGAAGGTGGATGGCATAGTTGTGCCTGGTGGCTTCGGCAACAGGGGTATAGAGGGGAAGATAAAGGCGATAAGGTACGCGAGGGAGAACGGGATACCCTATCTTGGCCTCTGCTTAGGCATGCAGCTGATGGCGATAGAGTACGCTAGGAACGTCTGCGGCATAGAGGGAGCCAACTCTACAGAGTTCAACAAGAACGCGAAGGACAAGATAGTGGACATAATGCCATCGCAGCTGAAGGTTAAGCTGAAGGGCGCGACGATGAGGCTGGGATCGTGGAAGTGCAAGATAACATCTAAGGACACGATAGCCTATGCGGCATACGGGGGCAAGTACGCGTTAGAGAGGCACAGGCACAGGTACGAGGTCAACAACAGGTACAGGGATATCCTGCAGAAAAACGGCGCGGTTATATCGGGCGTGACGCCCGACAACAAGCTGGTTGAGTTCTTCGAGTGGAAGGGCTCGTTCGGCATAGGCACGCAGGCCCACCCAGAACTGAAGAGCAAGTTCGGGCACCCGGCCCCGCTCTTCCTCAGCTTCGTGAAGGCGGCGAGGGAGTACAGGTCTAGATCGCAGTGAGTAGCTCCCTGATTCTCGAGCTCTTGTATATCCGTCGGTCAAGCGCCTCCCTTGCACGGATCAGCTTTATCTTCAGCCCTCGCTCAAGCGCCCACTTTCTGACGTCGTTGGGATTAACCTTCTGGTCGTACCCGAACACGATTACGTCGGGCTTGTAGTCTGTTATTATGGAATATCTGTCCCTGTAGTTGGCGATCCTCTTCCCGAGCACAGCCTTGTCCACGTACCTCAGCGCGCCCACCATCCTGAGCCTGGTCTTCTGGTCGAAGAAGGGCTTCCTGCCCTTTATCATCTCTATGCTGCTGTCGCGTGCCACTACAACTATCAGCCTGTCGCCCATCGACCTGGCCTTCTTCAGGTAGACAAGATGGCCAGGGTGTATTATGTCGAACGAGCCGAACGCCATCACGACCTTCTTCTTCATCGAATCGTAATATCAGCGCAGGCAAGGTATAAATTAACTATGCAGATTTTGGCCTCGCAGTAAAGGGCAAATCCCAAAGTTTTAAGTAGCTTAAAAGCGACTAGATAGCATGGCAAGCATAGGGGAGGTAATCTCCGCCCTGCACCACTGCAACGACCCCGAGCTGGGGGCCAACATAGTGGACATAGGGCTCATCTACAACGTCAAGATAGCGGAGCAGAAAGACGTCAAGGTCACTCTCACGATGACGTCCCCGATGTGCCCGGTAACAAGCATAATTATGGCCGACGTGCAGCTCAGGCTGGAGGCGGTTCCAGGAGTGGGAAGGGTCGAGATAGAGCTGGTCTGGGACCCGCTGTGGAGCCCGGACATGATGAGCGACGACCTGAAGTACAGGCCAGTATAATCAGAAGGATTTAGAGAGCTACTTGTACATTATCTCTTCGTCAGACCTGCTGAAACTGACTATCTCCTCCTTGCTGAACCAGAGCGCTATCTCCTTCTCCGCGATCTCCCTGTCCTCGGACATGTGGACCAGGTTCTTGACTGCACGCTTGTTCCTGTCTGCGAGGTCGTAAGAGTCGCTGGAGTACCTGCCCCTTATTGTAGAGGGGTCAGCCTTCCTGGGCTCCGTTGGGCCAAGAACCTTCCTGGTCACGAAAACAGCCTCGTTCCCCTCGAAGACCATTGCAACAACTGGACCGCTGGTGAAGTAGTCGATAAGGAACTGCCTTATCCTCATGCCGATCTCGCGCGGAGTTTCGGTCACATTGACGCCTTTTTCCTTGTACGACGCGATGGCCTTGTTCCCGACGTCGTTCAGCCACTTCTCGTCCTCGGCGTAGTGCCTTCCGGAGAGTTCGGCGCTCGGGCGCACCATCTTAGAGGCAATCATCTTCAGGCCCGTATCCTCAAGGGATGAGATTATCTTGCCCGTTAGCGACCTGTAAACCCCGTCCGGCTTGACTATAACTAGCGTTCTGTCAATCATCAAAATCACTTCACGAATTCTCTCTCTTTAAGGTTTATATAACTATAGAAAAAAGTTATTTATAAAGAGTCGAGTTGTAGGCTGTGGGGGCGTTGGCGCCCAATATAGCACAATGCGTACCCTACTCAGTGTGATTCCATGATAAGGCAACCCATAATCTCAGTGATGGGGCACGTAGACCATGGAAAGACCACGCTGCTCGACAGTGTGAGGAACACCGCCATAGCATCGAGGGAGGCTGGTGGCATAACCCAGCACATAGGCGCGAGCGAGGTGCCGATAGAGACAGTCATCTCCATCTGCGGCCCGCTG
>JAGWFU010000062.1 GCA_028867845.1 Microcaldota archaeon
CGTCCATCACAACTATCTGGTCCGTCTTCGCTATGAGCGCGGCGTCTATCACGCTCGCAGTCAGGCCGTGGATCTTTTCCCTCTTCCTGTCAAGCAGCCTTATCCTTGGGTTCTTCCTGCCGATCTTGCGCACATACTCAGCTGTTCCGTCCTTTGACCCGTCATCGGAAACGATCACGCTTATCTTGGGATAGCTCTTGGTAAGGATGCCTATCAGCTTGGTTATGTTGCCCCCTTCGTTGAGCGTGGGAACAATCACAGTGACGTCGGAATAATCGCTCATATCGCACCGCACCCGCTAGACTAGCGTTGTATTGCTTATCTCTTACCGTGCACCTATTTAATAGTTGCCACCGCAATTTATTCATCTTGTTGTAAGTCTGATGATACGATGGCAGATGAGGCTAACCCGGGCGAGAGCCAGAACCATGAGCATGCACACCACGAGCATGAGCACGCCCATGCGGTACACGCTGAACATCCTGCAGCACACCAGCATGAAGCGCATGCGCATCAGGCACAACATATGAAGAAGGAGGGCTTTCTGACCAGATACAAGACGCACATCCTCTCAACAGTAATATATCTGCTCATAGCGCTAGGGATGTTCTATCCGATAACCTCCCATATAACGAGCGTGACTCCAGGAACAGGAGGCGACTCGTACATCAACCTCTGGTCAATATGGTGGGTCAACTACGCTACCCTCACGCTCCACACCAACATATTCTACACCAACCTCATATTCTGGCCGTTCGGCGTCAACCTCGTCTACTGGACGCAGACGCCCGTAACTGCGCTGCTTACGCTTCCGTTCCAGGCAGTCAACCTGATCTTCGCCTACAATGTGCTGCTCTTCCTGGGCTTCGCTGTGACCGGACTGGGCATGTTCGTGCTTGCCGACTACATAGTGAAGAACAAGTACGCAGCCTTCATCGCTGGCCTTATATTCACATTCAGCTCAGTGCACATAGCGCAGGGGCTTGCACACATAGACTTCGTGCAGCTTGAGTGGATACCGCTCTTCGTCTTCTTCACGCTCAAGACGCTTAACGAGTACAAGAGCTACAGGAACATTACCGGCATGGCCGTATGCTTCGCCCTTGCAACGCTTATGGGCGTGATAGAGCAGAGCGTCATGCTACTGGTGGTGCTGATACTGATAGTAATAGCGTACCTCGTCTACAGGAACACAAGGAAGCTGATACTCAGCAGGAACTTCGTGCTGTCGATGGTAATCTTCCTTGTGCTTGCCTTCGCGATAGGGTCTTGGAATTTCATACCGATAATACACTCGATAACTGCGCCCGGAGGGCTTGGAGTTGCTAACAGCGCGAACGACATACAGCACAATATGCTGTGGAGCACAAACCTGCTCTCCTTCATCACCCCGAGCTTCTACAACGGGCTCCTCTACGGGCTGAGCGGGTCAGCGCCTGTCTACAACGCGCTGTACGCGCCTGACCCTACGGAGAGGGTCGCCTACGTGGGCTTCCTTGTAATAATACTCGGGCTGTTCGGCATATACAAGAACTGGAAGAGCTCCCGTCTCTGGGTTGCGTTCGCGGTCATCTTCGGATGGCTCTCGCTGGGGCCCATTCTCCAGCTAGGTCCGTACATAACGGGCATACCTACGCTCTACTACCTCTACCATTCCATACCTCTGCTCAACGTGATAAGGGAGCCGGGGAGATTCAACATACTGTTCATAATGGCTGTGGCGGTTCTCGCGGCATTCGGAGTGAAGAGCCTGCTTGAGAGGGTGGAGAAGGGAGTTGGCTCGGTGGCAAAGC
Source organism: Microcaldota archaeon (assembly GCA_028867845.1). Classification (GTDB taxonomy): domain Archaea; phylum Micrarchaeota; class Micrarchaeia; order Micrarchaeales; family Micrarchaeaceae; genus JAGWFU01. Next base: position 1,794 of record JAGWFU010000062.1, read on the forward strand.
CGATATCGAAGGCGCTGATGGTTGTGGCCCTCATATCAGTAGTGATGCTCGTGGAGAGCAACGGGTTCGCAGTAGGCCCGCAGACTACAGCCAATATATCGACGACAGTCAGCGTGCCCCCGCTTTACTACATGCTCGCCAACTTGACCTCCAACTTCTCAGTGCTGCAGCTGCCAGCGCTGCCGCTCAAGGCTAGCGCCTACGGCCCGGAGCCTTACACAGGGGAGTGGACCTATTACACTTATATAACGCACAAGCCCGCTATAGGGGGATATGAAGCCAGGCTCAACCTAACCAACGAGCTCTCGCTTTACAACATACCTCTGATAGTGCAGGCATCCAACCTTGACTACTACGGGAAGATGAACTTCAGCTCCCCGATATCGCAGAACTTCACCAACCAGACGCTGCTCACGCTCTACAACTACGAAACCGGCTTCGTCATACTGGCCAAGAGCGCCTACAACCAGAGCTCCCTCTACACGCTGGAGAGCTACCTCGCGCAGACCTTCGGCAACCCGGTCTACAACGACAACACCACCATAGCGTTCTCCACATCAGCAGCGCTCAACAGGAGCACTTTCAAGAGCTACGTGGCGTACCCATCGCTCACATTGTGGAGCCCCACCTCGATAGCGTACAACGGAAGCACGAAGGTGGTCTGGGTGCCGTCTCAGAACGGCCAGGTCGTGGTTTACGCGCCCTACAAGAACGCGACAGTGTACTCAATCGCGTCATCTACCGGGAAGCCGTACCTGATAAACACCACAATAAGATTCAATGGGCTATCAAGCGCGCAGTCAGGCAACCTCTACATAGCGGAGCCATCGGGCACCGGAGGATACACCACCCTGGCTACGCTTAACCTGACGGCCAAGCTCTCGAGCTACGAGGTCAAGATAAACTTGGTTTCAGGGCCTGGAGGCAACATACTGTTCTTCATACCTGGCTCGCAGAACTACGTGGTGGCGCTGAGCAACATCACATTCTCTAGGGATTGATTTCATGGGGGGAAGAGTCCTCAGGGTCATAGTGGACCAGAGGGAGAGGAACCAGGAGCTGATAGCGCTGCTCGAGTCCAACGGCCTTGAGGTAAGGTTAGATACCCTGCCCGTGGGAGACTACGCGATATCCGACAGGGTCTGCGTGGAGAGGAAGACCATATCGGACTTCGAGAGCTCGATGATGAGCGGACGGCTCTTCGACCAGATAGACAGGCTGAAGAGAGCCTACGCCTTCCCGATTCTCATACTGGAGGGCGAGTACGAGGACTTCAGGCTCAAGAGCAAGGTGATAAACGGCGCGATAGCCTCGCTCTACATAGACCACGGGATCAACATAATGCACTCGCATGGGGAGAGGAACACAGCTGAGATGATTGCAGGCCTGGCCAAGCACGAGAGCGACGGCAAGCCCAACGAACCCTCGGCAAAGGGCAGCGCAAGGTCGTTAAGCCAGGCCGACTTCCAGGAGCACGTTGTGGGGAACCTGCCGGGAGTGGGGCCAAAGCTCGCAAGGGCGCTGCTTGAGAGGTTCGGCAGCATAAGGGCCATAGCTGACGCTGGGATTGAGGAGCTGATGGAGGTGGAGAAGGTTGGGGAGAAGAAGGCACAGGCGATCCATGACACGATGAACGCAGGTTATGGGAAGGAGGATTAGTTCCCCTCTATCTGCAGCAGCGCCATCCTCTGGAGAAGCGGGATGTCAGAGCCGCTCTTTGGCGGAATCGCCTTTGGGTTAGCCAGCATAGACGATACTGCCGAGTAGCTACGCTTGCTGTCTGCGAATATTACGATATCCTTATTGCCCTCTGCGCCTACCTGCCTTATCGCATCGTTTATCTGGTTGGTTAGGGCCACGAAGAGCAGCATCTCGTTCGCCATGCTCTTTGTGCGATTTGCCCCCCTTGAGAATCTCGAGCTTGCATTGAGGTAGGCAGCGGCAAGTTGCCTGGCGCTGACTACAGAGTTAGCGTCGAACGCTTGGATTACTCCCTTGCCCCTTAGGTTCAGCGCGGCCATCCGCTCAAGCAGCATGCCAA
>JAGWFU010000063.1 GCA_028867845.1 Microcaldota archaeon
CGCACCGGACTTCACGAAGTCCACGTACCTTGGCTTCGATATCACTGTCTTCAGCTTGGCCGAGGCTACCTTCACAAGGTCGCCCGCCTTTACATCATAAACATTAGACATATTATCTCCCTTCTTGAAGAGTAGAACATACCGTAAGTTATATTCTGTAAAAAACCTATTAATACCTTTGCATCGTCAATTCCACGGGTAGGATGGCGACAGTCGACATCGTCCGCTACGGAAGCGGTGCGAGGCAGGACGTATCCACGTCCAAAATGGAGATCCAGGCCGAGCCTGTGGACAAGGCGGTATGGGCTTTGGTGCACTCCACTATCGGCACAAAGGCGCTTGGGCGAGAGCCGAGGGTGCGCCACACAATACACTACGAGGAGAGGTCTGTTGCCGGAAGGTACAGCGAGGCCCATAGGTGGATGGTGCACCAGGACGTATCCGACTACAGCGTGCCTGAATTCGCATTCAAGAAAAAAGACGTTGTAGTGCTTGAGGTAACCTTGGGCAGGAATGGAGTAAGCTTCTCATCTGCAGGCGAGAGCAAGCAACTGTTGAGACAAACGTTCGAGCAGATGCTGAAGAAGGAGCAGGAGATAGACCTTCCAAAGATAATCGCGGTGCTCGACAAGCTGCGCAACTAGGCTGCAAAAACGCATTAATACCTTTGCCCATGCTAATACTCTCTAACGCAGGGGAAACCCTGCCATGGTTAGCGAGATGCAATCAAAAGGCAAGGCTATTGAGCGGAGGTACATAGAGGAGATGACTGACATAGTTGTCGACTTCATGAATCTGGCATCGAGCAAATCACTGCTTAGGGGCCTCCCCATAACCGTCCACTACCCTGGAGACAAGCCCGACGAACACCTGTGGGGAGTTTTCCACAACATGATGCGCCTACCGTGGTACGTAAACTACAAGATCAGCATGGGCGACTACACCTCCACCCCCATGGACAAGCTCAGCGTATTCGTGCTAAACAGAAAGGACAGGATAGCCGCGCTCAACGTCAAGATAGAATCGGAAGACGTGTTCGTAAGCTCGGACGACAAGAACGATAACCAGCTGATCAGCCTGTTCATGGAGCATTTCGAGAGGCATGTATCGGGCGACAACAGGTCTCTAATCTAGAATTGCCTCTTCTTCCACTGCGGCTTCCTGTCGCCGCGGTTGCCGTCTCCCCACTGCCTCCTGGCTCCGCCGCCCATTCCCCCTCCAGAGCCGTAGCCCCTTCCCGGCCTCCTGTATCCGCCGAGCGGCCTCGTGGGCCTTTCGTTGCTCCTCCTCTCAGGCTTGCCCTCAGAGGCCTTCTTTATCTTCTCAATCGTGCTCTGCAGGTTCTTCTTCAGCTCCTCGCCTATGAACTTCTTGGTGAAGAAGTCGCCCTTGAGCCCTATGCTTATCTTTGTGGCGTAGGCCCTCGCTATCTTGCCCCTGCAGTTCCTCGGGGCGTTGCTGATCTCAGCCATCTTGAACAGTATCCCGTACTTCGGGGGCTTGCTCCCGAACTTTATGTGCTTGAACAGCGCCTTCTCGGCTCCGAGCAGCTGGATCGTGCTTGCCGGCATCGTGGCCAGCCTCTCAAGGGAGCCCGCCTTGGCAAGCAGCTCGGCGGCAATCTTGTCGTCTGTGAGGAAGGTGGCGTTGGGCATCAGCTTCTCGGCCGTCGCCTTTATGTAAGTGTCCAGGCCATCCATTGCGGACGCCATGTCCATGCTCATCTTGGCGAACGCTAGTATTGCGGACCTCTCGCCCTCGTTCATGGACCTTCCCATGCTCGCCGAGGCCTTGTTGAATATCGACTCGCTCTTGTCGGGGTCGTTGATTATCTCGTTGATCGCATCCTTGCTCAGGGCCTCCTTGTCGTTGAGCACAGCCACAAGCCTGGCCAGGCTCTCGGGGTTCGGTATCTTGACCTCAGGGAAGTATATCCCGTACCACTCGGTGAGCCTCTCGAACACCAGGTTGTAGGACTTGCTGGTCTCGTCGTAGGCGTTTATGGACTGTATGAGCGCGTACTCCTCGTTTGCGTACTCGGACTTTATGCTGGCCCTGACGTCCTTGAGCATCTTCGCCCTCATACCTCTAAAGTCCCTGCCTTCCAACAAAACACCGAACAGCGATAATCATTCCGTTAATCAGATATTTATAGCTTAACACATAATAATTCAGTGTCTAAAGGCTAGGCGAGTTTTATGGCCGAACACTGCAAGAATCCCACTCTGATTCTAGGTGTACAGGAGTACACCAAGAAGGGGATTGCATACCTCGCCGCTGGCGGCATACAGGACAAGGAAGAGGCCATACAATCCTTCATCTCAGCTGGCACCATAGCAAAGAGCCTTTACTCCAGCAAGGACGTATCCAACAGCTACTTCAAAGGCGCCTATGCGATAGCGATGGATATCGCCGCTCAGCAATCCCTAGCCCATAAGCATGTCGAATCGGGCGACAGGTACTCATGGGCTGCAAATTTCGCCAAGGACCATCTAAATAACGAGACCGCCACCGCATCCGCGTCAATGGGCGATTCAGAATACAGGTACCAGGCACAGAAACTGCTAAGGGGACTTAAGGAGAACTTCAGCTCGAGCGCTACTGTTGGGAGGGACACGCGCGACGCGGGACTCCTGTTAAGGTCAGGCGCAATGCTCGTCAAGGCCCACGGCGCGAACAGCCAAGATGACATTGACAAGCAGCTTTCCACAGCATTCGATCTACTGTTGGGGTTTGACCACAAGTACGAGGCGCTGTCAACTATCCCCCACATGAGCAAGGAGATGCAGCCCGGCAAGCTCAACGATTTTGCGGATTACATAAAATACCGCTCAACAAAGACCACCAGCGAAGAGAAGGCGCTCATCTTTGCCCTGGACTGCGGCAAGTTAGGTCAGTGGATCATGGCCGCACCAGCCCTCCTCATGTTCGCAAAATCTCTGTCTGATGTCCACGCAAAGAAGTTTTTTACAGGCATGAGCGCAGATTACTTCGCCAATGCTGCCTCCTCCCAAGAGAAGACGGGGATAATGGGGCAGAGAAAACAGGTGTCTGAGCTGTACGAACAGGCCAGCCTAATATGCCAGAGCATACATGACCCGAGGTTCAATGAGCTATCCGAGAAGTCAAAGAAGGCCCTTGACTCCTACAACTCCTGGCAGGCGTCGAAGAAACAGCAGCAGGTAATAGAGGTTAAGTGATGTCCGGTCAAACTAAGCAGGGAACGGAATCGTTGGTCAACCTCGCGGCGAGGAGGAGCATAATACTACCGGCGTTCGCGCCCTACGGCGAGCTCGGCGGGTTCTACGACTACGGACCCCTTGGCACAAGGATAAAGCACAACATAGAGGCCGCATGGAGGCAGCACTTCATAGACGGGATGGGCAACGTCGAGATAGACACAACGATAATAGGGCCAGAGATAGTCTTTCAGGCGAGCGGGCACCTGGGCAACTTCACGGATCCGATAACAGTGTGCAGCAAGTGCAAGACCAGCTACAGGGTGGACAAGCTCCTCGAGGAGATATTCCTCGGCAAGGGAGACAAGAAGTCCGCGGAGCTGGCAAAGATAAGCAGGCTGCCGGAGCTCGAGCAGATGCTAAAGGACAACAACGCGAAGTGCGAGAAGTGCGGCACCCCGCTGCACAAGGCGGACACGTTCAACCTGATGCTGGGCACGAGCATAGGTCCGATGGGAGGGACTTCGGGATACCTCAGGCCGGAGACCGCCCAGGGGATATTCATAGACTTCAAGAAC
>JAGWFU010000003.1 GCA_028867845.1 Microcaldota archaeon
GCAATCTCCGGGTCTGAGAATATCACTGCGGGCACGACCATGTTGTCGTAGGATGAGTTCATGCCGGATGCCACCTCGCCGGCGACAACTCCCTGCCTCATCGCCTTGTGCGCGAGCATCGGCTCTCCCACTACGTCCCCTATGGCGAGTATGTTGGGCTCATCAGTTGTAAGGGAGCCGTTAACTATTATGAATCCCTTGTCGTCCAGCTTGACCTTCGTGTTCTCCAAACCAAGATTGTCAGTATATGGCTTGAGCCCGACTGCAACTACTATCATCTCCGAGTCTATCTTCTCTCCGCTCTCGAGCGTGACGGATGATGCGTCATGCGACTTTGGGCTGGCGTTGACGTACACCTTGACGCCCAGCTGCTCCATCCTGTCCTTGACGAGCTTGACCGCATCCCTGTCGAACTTTGAGAGCACGTCCGACCTCGCGATTATGCTGACCTTCGTCCCCAGCTTCGCGTAGAGCGTCCCTATCTCGACCGCCACGTAACCTGCGCCCACAATCGCCATGCTCTTCGGCACTGCGTCCAGCATAAGCGCCTGCTTGTAGTCGATGACGTTGCCCCCGAACTCGAACCCAGGGATCGTGTAGGGCTCCGACCCCGTCGCTATTATCGCCTTCTTGAAGTCCAGCGAGACGCCGTCGGTTAGCTGCAGCGTGTTGTTGGATATGAATGTGGCGGTGCCCTTGAACACGTCTATCTCGTTCGCCTTGCAAAGGTAGGCTACGCCGTCCTCCAGCTTCTTGGACACGCCCATCCTCCATGCGAGCATCTTCTTCGCGTCCAGGGAGACGCTGCCGGTTATGCCGAAGTCCTGCGAGTGCGATGCCTCGTAGAATATGTCCGATATCTTTATCATGGTCTTCGAGGGTATGCACGCGTAGTTTAGGCAGTGGCCCCCGAGCTTGTTCTTCTCGACTATGGCGACGCTCTTCCCCAGCTGCGCGGCCCTTATCGCAGCGACGTATCCCCCTACGCCTGCGCCCACCACCGCGACATCAACCTGCTGAGGCAGGGAACCCATAACCATTCACATCACTCGCTTATCTCCAGATAGTCCAGGTCCTCTATGTACTTCTTCAAGGCGTTGCCGAAGTGCACAGCCTCAGCGCCGTCCACAACCCTGTGGTCGAAGCTCATCGATATAGGGAGCACCTTGCCCACCGCCACCGCGCCGTTCTTGACTATCGGCGTGTCCTTTATCATGTGCACGCCAAGTATCGCCACGTCGGGATAGTTTATCATGGGCACGGAGAGGAACCCTCCGCCCAGGCTGCCTATGTTCGTTATGGTGAAGCTGCTGTCCTTCATCTCCTCTATCGTTATGGTCTGGTCTCTTACCTTCTGGCCCAGCTCCGCGAGCTCCTGCGCTATCTTGAGTATGCTCTTCTTGTCAGCATCCTTGATGACAATCACCTTGAGCCCGTCCGGCGCCTCTGCGGCTATGCCGATGTTGTAGTAGTTCTTCCTTATTATCTCCAGCTTCTCGTGGTCGTAGCTCGCGTTGAAGTTGGGATATTCCTTAAGCGCCTCTATCGTCGCCTTTATTATGAACGGGAGGAAGGTTAGCTTTACGTTGTGCTCCTTCATCACAGCGTCCTTCTCCTTCTGGACGCGGTTGAACAGGTCTGTGGCGTCTATGAGGTCCATGCTCACAGCCCTCGGTATCGTCCACGAGAGCTCCATGTTCCTGGCGATCGCCTTCCTGGTCTGGCTCATCGGTATTCGCTCTATGTCGCCCTTGTGCTGCGACTCGAGTGATTCTGAGAACTTGACCACGGGCTTCTGCTGCACCGTGCCCTTGCCTGCGAACGACCTGATGTCGTTCTCGATCACCCTGCCGTTGGGCCCTGTGCCGATCACCTGCGATATGTCGACGTTGAGGTCGTGAGCCATCTTCCTTACCGATGGCGTTGCCATTATCTCTTTCTTCGCTGCCATTGGTGCGGCAGCCTGTACCGCCCTTGCAGGTTGCGCTGCCTGCTGCTTCTGCGCCGCTGGCTGTGCCTTGCCTCCAGCCGCGAGCTCTGCCGGCGTGCCTATGTATGCGACCGTGTCGCCCACGTGGAGCGTCGAGCCCTCAGGGGCCATTATCCTGACCGTGCCGTCTATCGGGGAGGGGACGTTGACTACCGCCTTGTCGGTCTCGACCTGCGCTATGGCCTCGTCCTCCTTGACCTTGTCTCCGTCCTTGACCAGCCACTTCTGCACGTGTCCCTCGGTTATGCCCTCACCGACGTCGACGAATTTTATCTCCTTCATTGACACCACACCACTACTGGCTCATCATCTTGTCTATGGCCTTTGATACCTTTATAGCATTCGGTATGTAAAAGTTCTCGTATCCCGGGAATGGGTAGGGGAGGCTGTCAGATGCGACCCTCATCACAGGCGCATCGAGCTCGAATATCGCCTTCTCCGCTATCCTCGCAGCTATCTCCGCGCCCGCGCCGAAGCTGAGCTGGGCCTCGTGAACTATCATCGCCCTCCCAGTCTTCTTAACGCTGTTTAGTATGGTCTCCTCGTCCAAGGGGTTTATCGTCCTGAGGTCTATTATCTCCGCGTCGATGGCCTTCTTCTCCACCACCTCCTTGACTACGGGGACCATTGTGCCGTATGTTATTATGCTGAGCTTCTGCCCTTCCTTCACTACGTTGGCCTTGCCTATCTCGACCTCGTAACTCTCTTCAGGGACCTCCTGCTTGAACAGCCTGTATAGCTTTGTTGGCTCGAGGAATATCACCGGGTCCTGCATGTGGGACGCCCTTATCATCAGCCCCTTCGCGTCGTAAGGGTTCGACGGCTCTACGACTACGAGTCCGCCAACGTGAGAGTAATACACCTCAGGGCTGTCGGAGTGGTGCTCCAGCGTCCTGACGCCTCCGCTCACCGGTGTCCTGACTATCATCGGGACTGTGAACCTGCCCCTTGACCTGCTCCTGTACCTCGCTGCGTGGTTTATCAGCTGGTCGAATCCCATGTACATGAATCCGGCGAACTGTATCTCGGGGATGGGGAACATGCCTGACATCGCCATCCCGATCGACGCGCCGAGTATGACAGACTCCGCAAGCGGGGTGTCGAACACTCTCTCGCTGCTGTACTTTGCCTGGAGCCCGTCCGTCACCCTGAACACGCCGCCGTCCTTGCCCACGTCCTCGCCGAAAACTACCGCGTTCTTGTTCTCGTTGAGTATTATGTCCAGCGCGCTGTTGAGTGCGCCGACCATGTTTGTCATCATGTGATCATCCCTCTCCCTCCTGCTTCATGTAGAAGCCCGAGGCCTTTGCCTCGTCGAGCTCCTCCTGCAGCACTTGGGGCATGTAGCTGTATACGTTTGTGAACATGCTCTCCGGGTTGGGCACGAACTTCTCCGCCTTTTCTACGCCGTCGTCTATCCTCTTCTTGAACTCCTCAGCCGCGTCCGCCTCCTTCTTGTCGTCCCATACTCCCTTCGCCACCAGCAGCTTCCTGAGCCTGTCTATCGGGTCCCTCTTCTTCCATATCTCCACCTCTGCAGGGTCCCTGTACTTGGTCGGGTCGTCTGCAGTGGTGTGCATGCTCATCCTGTATGTGACGCACTCCAGCACAGAGGGCACGTTGTTGACCGCGTCGTTTATCGCCTCGTGCACAGCCTTGTATACAGCGATTACGTCGTTGCCGTCCACCTGGAGCACCTTTATCCCAGCTGCTATGCCCTTCTGCGCTAGCGTCTGCGCAGCGCTCTGGCTGCTCCTAGGCACCGAGATCGCCCACTGGTTGTTCTCTATTATTATGACTAGCGGGATCGCCATAACTCCCGCGAAGTTCATCGTCTCGTAGAAGTTGCCCTCCGATGTCCCTCCGTCGCCCACGTAGGCGACTACCGCCTTTCCCGTCTTAAGGTACTTCTGCGCCAATGCTATGCCTGCGCCGTGCGGGAGCTGGGATGCAACTGGGACTATGTATGGGAATCCTCCGACCTCCTTTGGTATCGCACCGCCCTCTTCGTATCCCTTCCAGTACAGGAAGAGTACGTCTAGGGGCATGCCCCTTGCCAGGTATACGCCATGCTGCCTGAAGTTGGGGACGAACAGGTCGCCCTGGTTCATCGCCAGGGCGCTGCCTATCTGCGTGGCCTCCTCGCCTATCGAGGGCGCGTAAGTTGCGGCCCTTCCCTGCCTCTGCAGGCTCAACATCTTGGCGTCAAGCGCCCTCGTGAAGAGCATATAGCTCAGCATATCCACGAGCTTCTGGTCCGTGAGCTCCTTTGGGAAGAGCTCCTGGTCCACCACCCCGTTCTCGTCCAACACCTGCAGGTAGTTTACCGAACCATCGAAGACCTTTTTGAGCAGAAAATCACCGGCAGATAGGTATCGGAGGGAATTAATATAATGGTTATCTAGCTGGCCGGAGTGGGCCCGCTCAGAAAAACGAAGTGAGCATACCAGAATAAATATGCATGATTCCAATCAACTCTGGTGAAATCATGGTCTCCATGAAAGCGATAGGCGGCGTAGTGATTATAGTTATAATAGTCGCTGCGATAGGCCTGTTTTACGGAAAATCCGGATCCGGATCGGGGTCCCTATATGGAAGCGGAAGCACTAGCGTGGCAACCTCGACTGTGCCTGCTACTACCTCCCTGACCAATCCGACTACTACAGTACCTGCAAATTCAACAAACACGAACATGAGCAACGAGACCACGCCTGCAGCTGGCAGCGCATCCTTCAACGTCGAGTTGAGCAACCCGCAGGGGCAGTTCGTCATAACGCCTAAGGTGATAATGGTGTCGCCTGGCGAGAACGTGACGCTAAACGTCACCAACGACGGGACGATGACGCACAACCTAATGATACCGGGCTTGAACGTGGCCTCGCCTGCGGCGATGTCTCCGGGCCAGAACGCGGTCCTGAAGTTCACAGTGCCGATGAGCGCAACGGGCAACTACACCTACTACTGCTCGGTGGACAGCCACAGGGAGCTCGGAATGGTGGGCACGCTCGTAGTGAAGGCCGGCTGATCGGCTTCGCTACCATCTGGGTGTATTGAGTGAGGATCAAACTTCCCGATATATACATCCAGATGATTGTGTCGCTACTTATTCTCGCGGCCATATCCGCGTCCCAGTACGGGGCATTGCAGATCTCCTATCAATTGATCTATGCAGTGCTGCCCGCTGCCGTACTTGACCTGTTCCTGAAGAGATACGCCCTCAAGAAGTTCGTGGTCCCCAAGAGCGCGATAATAACCGGTCTGCTCGTCGCGCTTGTCATAAACCCTGGCACCCATTGGTACGTGCTGGTCGCGGCCTCTCTGATAGCCATTGCCTCGAAGCACCTGATAAAGATCGACAGCAGGAACATATTCAACCCAGCCGCGTTCGGCCTCCTTGCCGTTTTCATGCTGTTCGGCGTCGGAGACGCCTGGTGGGCGAGCTCGAGCCTTATAGCCGTGCTTGTTCTTGGCCTGCTGGTTGCATACAGGATAAAGAGGCTAACCACGGCAGTTACATACATAGCGGCATTCGACCTCGTGTTCGCGCTGCTGAACCTGCATCTCGTCTCCGCCAGCCCGCTAGCCCTGCTCAACCCCACGATACTGTTCTTCGCCTTCCTCATGCTGATAGAGCACAAGACCTCGCCTCTGACGCTGAGGAGCTGCATCGCATACTCGGTGATAGTCGGTGTGCTCTCCGCCGCTTTCTTCGCGATAAACAGCCACGCCGACTTCCTGCTGCTCGCGCTGATCTTCGGCAACCTCTTCGTGGCGCTCAACAACAGGTTCAGATGGGTGCGCTAGCTCAAACCTTAAAAGCTTGGCCTGCCATAACTGTACGAGGATAAGCAAGCGCTATTCTGATGATTCTATGTCAGCGTGGAAGAACAGGTTCACCAAGGAGCAGATAGTCGCGGAGCTGAGGAGGCTGGCCAAGCCGGAGGTGAAGGAGAGCATGGCCACGTTCGGCATAGACACCGCGTCCGCCCTCGGCGTCTCCGTCCCCGAGCTTAGGAAGCTGTCGAGGAGGATAGGCATAAGCCACGAGCTTGCGCTCTCCATGTGGGCCACCGGGATACACGAAGCCAGGCTGCTCGCTACGATGATAGACGACCCCGCACTGGTTACGGGCAGGCAGATGGAGGTCTGGGTGAGGGACATAAACTCGTGGGACGTCTGCGACAGCCTCTGCGGAAACCTCTTCGACAAGACCAGGTCGGCATACATGAAGGCCGACGAGTGGTCAAGGAGGGACAGGGAGTTCGTGAAGAGGGCGGGGTTCGCGATGATGGCGGTGCTCGCAGTGCACGACAAGGAGGCCAACGACCAGCAGTTCATCAACTTCCTTCCGCTCATCGAGCAGAACTCGGACGACGAGAGGAACTTCGTTAAGAAGGGGGTGAGCTGGGCGCTGAGGAACATAGGGAAGAGGAACATGGCGCTCAACGAGAAGGCACTGCGCACTGCGGAGAAGATAGGCGCGAAGGAGTCGCCTAGCGCCAAGTGGATAGCCTCGGACGCGATCAGGGAGCTGACCAGCAAGGCTGTGCTCGCAAGGCTGAACCCAGTGAGGGAGAAGGAAGAGTAGCGACAATTATTCGCTGCGTGTCACGGAATCTCTATTCCGCATACTCCCCCTATCTGTACTGCCCTGGTGTTGATCGCCTGCAGGTCTCCCACTCCTGTGGATCCCTGGAACACGCCTATGCTTGAGAATGTGACGTTCGTTATCTTTGATGTTGCGGCTTTGATGGTTATCGTCATCGCAGGCGAGTCCCCTAATGCTACCGCCTTTGTGCGGTACACTACCCCGTAGTTGCCGCTTCCCTCATTGGTTATGTTGCTGTAGAGCAGGTATGGCACTATCTGGCTCTGGTTCGCGTAGTCCTCTGGAGGCTGCGGTGCCGAGCTGTGCTGGTGTATGTAGGCCGCGTTGTAATCGGCCTGGCTGCACTGCTGGGTGTTTGCGTAAAGCGTTGTGAGGTTGACGAGCACAGGATAGTAGGCGCTGGCCTTGAGCGCCGCCATGATGTTGCTGTTGGTGTTGTTGGCATTCTGCGCCACTGTGGTGGTGGACGCAACAGTTGTGCTTCCGGACGATATCACTGGCGGCACGGTGGTCGTTGTCGAGGAGGTCGAGTTGCCCGAGCCCTGCACCGCTATCAGCGACTCTCCAACAGTGCCGTTGCCGAAGTACGAGTGTATCTCGACCGTCTTACCGTAATCGGGGCTTATGCTCAGCCCGGTGTCCAAGGGTGTGACCCTGAGCACTATGCTCTTGTTGCCTATCGAGACCGCCTCGAGCTGCATGTTCGCGTATCCCGCCGCGTTGCTCGTGCTGAGCTTTGTCGGCGATGCGGACGACACCGTGACGTTGAATATCGGGTTTACGAACATCGGGAGCCTGTTCACGTAGACGTATGCGAGCCCGCTGCCCGGTAACGAGTCTGCGAGGGCTATCATGTACTCCGCACCCGACATCGTGACTACCGTACCTGTCGGGCCTACGGTTATGTCCTGCGGCGAGCTGATCGCCACTGAGGGCGCGCCCGAGCTGAGCAGCCAGTACGCGCCTGCGACTATGAGCACCACTATGACTACAACGCCTATGAGCCCCATAGGCAGGTGCATCCTGCGGTGCGGGGGCATTTGCATAGCAGCCCTTGGCCTCATGCCGCTGTCTTGGTAAGCCATCTGATCGTAATCTATTGGTGAAGAAGGGTTTAAATAGTTTATAGCAAGGCCCAGATAAAAAGGCTAATATTACTTTTCCTCCATACTGTATCGGGCGACCTGATGGCGAACGGCGATCTTGCTAAGGAGAGTAGCGACATACTCGACGTCATAAGCGAGAGGCAGCAGATAGCGTATACGGACCTCAGCGACCTGGTATTCAGCAGGGGGATGGCGGAGGCGAAGCTCAAGTCCGCGCTCGCGGACCTGGAAGGCAGGAAGATCATAGCCTCGAGGAGCAGCGGCGGGGTGATGATGTACTACATCCTGCAGCAGCAGGACACACTTAGGAAGGTCCTCATAGTGGAGGACGACAAGAACATCAACAAGCTGATGGCCCTCTCTATAGGGAAGGGCTTCGACGTCTCGCAGATTTACGACGGAGGCGAGGCCATCGCCTTTGTGAGGGGCAAGAAGCCCGACCTGGTTATACTGGACCTGATGCTCCCGCACAAGGACGGGCTTGACATCTGCCAGACGATAAAGACGGACCGCGACGTCAGCAACACCATAGTCATACTTGTCAGCGCCATGGACCCGACGAGCAACAGGTTCAAGGGGATAAAGTACGGCGCGGACTATTATATAAAGAAGCCCTTCGACCCTAGCGAGCTGAGGAGCCTTGTCACCATATTTCTCAAGAAGAAGGGTAAGAGGTTCGACCCGCTCATCGACCTGCCGGACGAGGAGCGCATGTCCACCGAGCTGGAGAGATCGATAAAGCAGGGCAAGGAGTACGCGATCGGCACCATCAGGATAAGGAACCTCGACGACTACGCCAGGAGGTTCGGCGAGAAGTCGGCGATGGTCATACTCAGGCTGATATCGCAGCTGCTTCAGGACATAATACGCGGCAAGGAACAGAGCATGTACGTGGGCTTTCTCACCAGCAGCGTGTTTGTCATCGGCGGCAACGTGCCCGAGGTCGAGGAGAGCGTCGACAAGGTGAAGAGGGAGTTCAACGCCGTCATGCCGTTCATACTTCAGGACGAGGGGTACAAGCCTATCACAATGGACCTCGGAATAGAGGAGCTGTACGAGAAGGAGTCCATACCCAAGCTCGAGCTCGTCTACGAGCAGTCGGAGAAGAGCAAGCTCAAGGAGAGGCGTGACCGCATACTGAAGAGCAAGGGCGTGCAGCCGAAGGGCGACATAGGCTCCTACACATACGACGAGCTGCAGAAGATGCTCGGGAAAGAGGACGACCTCACGATCAAGATAACGAGGGACCCCAACGGCGTGAGGCTGCAGGTGAGCAAGGAGGAGGAAGGCGAGGACAAGGAGTGACTCCGGTGATATAGTGGGAGTTGGGACGAGCAAGAGGGCGCAGGCGGCACTTGACTTCATGGTCTCCTACGGCGTCGCGCTTCTCGTCATAACAATCGCGCTCGCCATCGTGTTCCAGATAGGCCTCTTCAACCCGCAGCTCACCCCTGTCTACTGCGATGCGAGCCCAGGCTTCTCCTGCCTCAACTACGCGCTCAACGGAACGGGCGGCCTTGCGCTGACGCTGTCGCAGGCTGTCGGCGGGACGATAACAATAAACGGCGCGGGCTGCGCCACCCAGGCCAACGGCCTTGTTGTGGGCCCTGCCTTCGGCAACATCGGGATGGTTTCTTACACCGCGGCGCCGCAGTTCTACCCCACCAACTCGCTCAAGGGCGGGCTGTCGATGTACTCCAGCTCCACCTCGGAGATGACCATGTACTGCTACGGCCCCTCCGGCAAGGTGAACGGCCAGAAGGGCAACTCCTTCACAGGGTTCGTATGGCTCAACTACACGGTCTCTGACCTTCCCGCTACTAACACGATACAGCAAATCGCTGCCATCTCTGTGAAGTACACCTGATGTGAATTGATGACGAACGAAGAACGAATGGTAATCGCAATAACAGGCATGCCTGGAAGCGGAAAGTCCACGGCGATAGAGCTGCTCAAGGAGATGAGGTTCACCGTGATCAACATCTCCGACTACATAAAGGACGAGATGGCTATGGAGCACATACCCATAACCCACAAGAACCTAGAGGACTTCGCGGTTGAGCTGAGGAAGAGGCTCGGCCCCGGCGCACCAGTGATACTCGCGACCAGGAACCTCAACAAGGTGAAGGGCGATGTCGCGATCGCGGGTATGAGGGACGTGGACGAGGTCGCATACATGCGCAAGACGCTCGGCCTAAAGATGCCGATAGTTGTGATATCACTGCCCACGGAACAGAGATACAAGAGGATAATGGCGAGGCACATAAAGGGCGACATAAAGGACCACAGGGAGTTCGCCTGGAGGGACATGAGGAACAGGAAGCTTGGGATAGAGAAGGTCCTTGCCATGGCCGACCTGGTGATAGCGAACACGGGCACCAAGGCGGATTTCAGGAAGAACCTCCGCGCGGCGGTGCGCCTGCTGAGAGCCAAGGGTTAAATAATTAACATGAGATAGCTTGGGGAAGGTGTTCGCATGAACAGGGCAGTCACAATCGCGCTTCTCGCATCGCTG
Organism: Microcaldota archaeon; assembly: GCA_028867845.1. Lineage (GTDB taxonomy): Archaea > Micrarchaeota > Micrarchaeia > Micrarchaeales > Micrarchaeaceae > JAGWFU01. The sequence continues at coordinate 10,221 of JAGWFU010000003.1, forward strand.
ATGCTTATACCCTACATCACCAACGCCACTTACGTCAACATAGTGGAGCCGTTCAACGCGACGATAAACGCCAGCAACGCCAGCGTGTACCTGGGCAAGATAGGGCCCGGCCAGACGCTCTACGTGACGATATCTGCGGCTACAACTTACAACAACACCAAGTACAACATCGGATGGGACGAGCTCGCGGTATCGAAGCTCCCCAAGGGATGGATAGCGCAGAACTCCTCGCTTTACACCACACAGATATCCGCCAAGATAACTGTGGCGCCCGATGCTGCCAACGGCACGTACCCCATAACGCTCAGCGCCATCAACTTGGGCAACTACTCGAAGCTGGGAAGCATAAACTTCAAGGCGATAGTCAACGTAACGCCGGACGTCTTCAAGCTCTCGGTGCACCCGACCAACATAAGCACAGGGCCTGGTCAGCCTGCCAACATCTACGTGACGATAAACAACACAGGAGTCTCTGACAGCCCGTTCCAGATAACGCTGCACAACCTGCCAGCATGGAACAGGACCGACACAGTAATCGCGCTCCACCACACCTCGCAGGACTTCGTGTACCCCGTGTACGTGAACGAGCCAGGAGCTTACAGGACCAGCCTTTACGTCAGCTCCGTGGCAAGCCCGCTCATATTCAAGCAGACTAACGTCTCAATAACTACAGTGGCTAGCGTGCCAAACGACTACGCAGCGCTGGGCCAGGGAGCCCCGATATTCCCGATAACCTACGAGCCCGCCTACGCGGTGATGTACCTGATCAACCTCTTGGCAAGGCACATCTGATTTTGCAAACGTGACGTGATCCAATGGCCAAGGCAGCAAAGAAGGAGAAGGGAAAGGGGAAGAAGACCGACAAGCCAGACAGGGAGATAATCGGGTGCTTCATAAAGGCTGACTCGCTGCTCGACCTTGCGAGGCACGTGTGCGAGTTCCAGCACGGCTTCCGTCCGCTCAACGCGGTAAAGAGCGGCTCGCAATATAGGCTCTTCTCCCCTGGCGAGAGGATAAGGGACGTGCGCCTACTCTACTACTTCGACGTGCCCAAGATAGCGGCGTTTATGGTGTACAACCCATGGGGAGAGCACGGCGAGACCCTTTCGATGAGGGAGAGCATAGCCAACGACACCCAGGACTTCAAGTCGTTCAAGATTCCGATAATGGAAGTTTCAGCTAACGTGTACGGCCAGAAGAAACTGGAGAAGAAGGACTTCAAGAGCGTGAAGCTGCTCGAGGCCAAGGACTACAGGTCTATGATAAAGACCCTGCTGATAGCGGCTGGCCACTACGAGGCAATACCAAAATTGTTCTCCTTCCAGATGGGAGGAGAGAGGGCGATCGGCACCTTCGACATGTCCAACGAATCAGGCATGAAGGTATTCACATACGCAAAGGCCGGAAAGAGGGAGAAGTTCAACTACGTCCAGTACAACTACAACGCCGACGAGATAACCATGGCCGACAGGCTCACCGAGAAGAGCAACGGTTCAGCAAGGATAGTCAACGTTGAGGCCCTGCCCTTTATCTGATTCCGATTCTTCATCCCTGGAGCTGTATCCTCGACCCTATCGGTATGCTGGTGTTTATCGAGGTCTCCAGCACAGCGCGTCCTATGTAGCACTGAGCGTTGGTGGTCTCAGGAGTAGCGTTGTAAGCGTAAACCACCGTGAGGTTGTCGTCCAGCCAGTACTGCCTCAGCGGTATCTTGGTGTTCTTCATCCAGAAGCACAGGGTGGTGCTGTTTGCGAAGTCGAAGAGCATGCCCATGCACGGTGATATTCCCCTGCAGTCGCCGATTCCAGTCTGGTTCATGTAGCCTCTCTGGGCGAGCGCGTCCGTGTCGGCCAAATACACGCCGTAGTTTGCGGTGGCTCCCTGATGGCTCAATGTCATCAGCGTGGCTGGGAATGCACTGTCCAGGCTGCTACCAGAACCGTGCATAGGAAGGAAGAGGGCAAGGACGCCCACCACTGCGAGTACCGCCACTCCCGCTATGGCGCCGATCATCTTGTACCTTGAGCCGGATATCTCCTTCTGTATCTCTCCCTCGTCGTTGAGGACATTCCCCTCCGAGTCCATGTGCACCATGTCAATCCTTGAGTATCAGGTATTTGTAGAGAAGCGCGGCAACTACTCCGCCGAGTATCGGGCCTATCCAGTATACGTACCAGTTAGTGAAGAACATAGACGCAATGGTTGGGCCTATTGCCCTCGCAGGGTTCATCGCAGCGCCGGTGAACGGCCCGATTGCGAGGACATCTACCATCACCGTAAGCCCTATGGCGAATCCGCCCACCTTCACAGCCCTCCTGTCTATCGCAGTACCGAACACCACGAACACCAGAAGGAATGTGGCGACTGCCTCGAATAGTATTCCCTGCAACACCCCTGTGGACTGGCCAAGTGCCGGTGTACCGTAGTGAACCGATGCGCCAGCTGCAGCGGGATAAAGCGCGAGCAAGAACAGTCCAGCAACCAACGCACCGACTATCTGCGAGGCTATGTAGACGACAGCGTCAGGCTTTGATATCTTGCCAGTGACGAGAGCGCCTATCGTGACCGCGGGGTTTATGTGGCCGCCCGATATGTTCATTGCCACAGTGACTGCCAGAGCAAGCGCCACTCCGTTCGCGACCGCTATTATAAGAAGCGCAGGATACGCGGGGCTCAGCGAGTATGTCGCTATCACCGCGCCAGCGCCTATGAACGTGAGCAGGAAGGCGCCGAATGCCTCGACCATCGCCTTCTGCCCTATCGTGGGATTTTTCGCCATAAATGCTCACTTCCTCATGCGGACCTGCTCGTCCTCTGAGACCTGCACCGTTGCGTAATTTCGTATAAGCTGGGTAAGGTTTGGCTTCTTTTTCTGGCTTCCCTGCTGTGCTAAAGTCATGTTATTCCCCCGTAACACTCTATCCTCTTGTTTGGAAATATATAAGCCTTTCCGGTGCCTTTTTAAACCCCCCAACTTGCAGTCATCAAATATCTTTTTATAGCTGAACGTGCCAAATACCCTTTACGTGGGCTCGTAACTCAGCACGGCTAGAGTGGCGGTCTTTTAAACCGTAGGTCGTGGGTTCAAATCCCACCGAGCCCGCGTTACGTTTGGTGAATTTGTGCCATCTATACTAAGCATGGGCAAGATCGTGGGCGCGTACCCAAAGAACATGACGCGCGAAGCGATAGCTGTGAGCGAGTATCTTGGCGCATCCGCTCTTCTAGAGGGTTATCTTCCTCTTGCCCGAATAATACTCGACTCAACGTCTAAGAGCAGGGAGGTGAGCGAGCTTGTTACGAGGTTCGGCAAGCTGGAGCTCAAGCGGTCCTTTGCAGGGAGGGACACCGCCCTCTCTGAGTCGCTGTTCGAGGATTCAACCCATGCCGCAAACCTCGCCATCGCCATAATAAAGGGAGACAAGACGATGGGCGATGAGATAAGGAGGATAGAGGGCCTGATACAGGAGAAGATCGCGCTGCCGAAGTGGGACGACTCCATAGGCAGGGACGCGATGGGCGTGGCAAACATAGAGATGTACAATCCCGGATTCATAAGGCAGCAGAGCAAGCTTGCCGCGGCGAACCTGGAGTGGCTCAGGAAGGAGGCCACGATGGGGTGAAGCCCCTTAAAACCCGCTGGTATCAAGGCTTAAATACCTGCCGAATCAATATATATTTTGTATTCGCGCCCTATTTAGTAAAGTCTAAATAGTAAGATGATAAAACCTTATCATGCCAGGGTGGCAGAATCCGGTAACGCGTGCGCCTGGAAACAATCCAGGAAGCGCATGGCTCTTCTGAGCCTTTTGGGTTCAAATGCAATCCAGTGCTGAATATCCCAACCCTGGCGTAAGTGATGTTTATGGCTGAAAACAAGGAGGAAAGGCAGGAGAAGGAACAGAAGAACGACAAGCAGGAGAAGACGGAAGGCCACAAGCAGAAGAAGGAGATGGCAAACGTATCCTCGATAGTCAGAGTAGCGGGCAAGGACGTAAACGGCTCGCTCAACATACAGAGGGCTCTAAGCAAGGTGAAGGGCGTGGGGCTAAACATGTCGAGGGCGCTCTCGCTCGTGATAGAGGAGAAGCTCGCGATATCGCGCTCCACAGAGATAGGCACGCTGAGCGAGAAGCAGATGGAAGACCTTGAAAGTATCATAAAGGACCCGGCCAGCGCCGGTATTCCGAACTATATGCTTAACAGGAACAAGGACATGGAGACAGGCAAGACCATGCACGTCGTGAGCAACGACCTGATGTTCGCCACCAGGCAGGACGTCAGCAGGGATGTAACGCTTAAGGTCTGGAGAGGCCACAGGCACCAGTACGGCCAGAAGGTGAGGGGACAGCACACCAGGTCCACAGGAAGGACAGGAGTCACTGTGGGAGTGACCAAGAAGGCTATCGCAGCCGCGGCCAAGCCGGCGACAGCCGGCGCTGCGCCTGCAGGAGAGAAGAAGTGATTGATTGGGATCAGCTAAGAGAAACAGGAAGAAGTTCGAGAAGCCGAAGGAGAGGTGGAACCTCGCCAGGATAAAGGCGGACAACACGCTCGTCGACGAGTACGGGCTGAAGAACATGAAGGAGCTCTGGAAGGTCCAGACAGAGATAAGCAGGATCAGGGGCAACGTCAGGAAGCTTCTCGCGGGCGGCTCGCACAGCGAGGACGTCAAGCAGAGGCTCATCGGCAGGCTTGTCAAGCTCGGCATAGCGACGAACACCACTACGCTCGACGACCTGCTCGACCTTAAGGAGAGGTCGCTGCTCGACAGGAGGCTGCAGAGCGTTGTATTCAAGAAGGGCATGGCCAGGACTGTGAAGCAGGCCAGGCAGCTCACTGTCCACGGATTTATAGAGATAGACGGCAGGAAGGTGAACAGGCCCGGCTATCTGGTGGACGCGAACCTCGAGGGCAGGATAAGCTACCACAAGACGATAGACATAATGCCCAAGAAGGCAGTGGAGAAGACAGCCGAGGCGCAGGAGGAATCCGCACCAGCTGCGGAGGCTGCGCCTGAGGCGCCTGCACCTGCAACGGAGGCTGCAAAGGAAGGTGAATGATCATGGCAAAGAAGGCCGATAACAAGGGAAAGAAGGAGACCAAGGCGGCGGAGTCGTCAAAGGGAGCCGCAGCTGCGGGAAAGAAGCCAAAGGAGATAATCTCCTACGAGGCTAAGGCGCTAGAGCAGCCGACGATAAAGCCGAAGGGCGAGAGGCTTGCCGTGGCGCACGTGTACTCATCTAAGAACGACACCATAATCACACTCACCGACATAAGCGGGTCCGAGACCATAGCAGTCGGCAGCGGCGGGATGGTCGTCAACGCTGATTCTCAGGAGGGATCCCCCTACGCTGCTATGCAGGCTGCATACAAGGTTGCGGCAGCGGCAAAGGAGAAGGGAGTTACCAACGTCATAATCCAGATAAGGGCGCCTGGAGGCCACGGGCCGAAGACGCCAGGACCAGGAGCGCAGGCCGTGGTGAGGGTTCTCGCCAGGAGCGGGCTCAGGGTCAACAGGATAGAAGACGTGACTCCGATTCCGACGGACTCCACAAGGAGGCCAGGAGGAAGAAGGGGAAGGAGAGTGTAATTGCCTCGAGAAGAAATTAACGCAAGAGGAAACTAACTCCTATTTCAGTATCTTTACCTTGCCGTTGGTGGCGTCGAGCTCCAGCATGTCGCCATCCCTTATTATCCTTGTAACGTTAGTTGCACCCACTATGCAGGGCAGCCTGAGTTCCCTCGACACTATCGCCGCGTGGCTTGTTATCCCCCCTTCCTCTGCTATTATCCCTGATGCCCTCTCCATCGCAGGCACGAAGTCAGGGACAGTTGCTATCGCCACCATTATGTCTCCCTTCTTGACCTTATGGAGATCCGCCATCGACTTTACTATTATGGCCCTTCCCTTTGCATAACCCTGCGATGCCACTGTGCCCTTTATCTCTCCTAATCCCACTGCAGCAGTCTTGTAACCTATCTCCTCAAGGGCCCTGCCTATGCCGTCTCCGGATACGCATCTTACCTTGTGCCCTTTGTCGTAATAAAGCACGAATCCCTTTGTCCTCTCTTCTATCAGGCTCTTCTTCACCTTGGTTCCCTTCCCTAGAAATCCGGTTATCTCTTCAGCGGTCATGTATGATACGTCCTTGAGCGTCATTCCCATCCGCTTCGCTATCTCGCCATACATGAGCTGCGCATCGCAGAACCTTACCCTCTTTGCGTCGTCCTTGAAGTCCTTTATGTAAGTGAGCCGCCTTGTCCTGTCGAACAGCGCCCTCTCGCTCTTCGACGGCTTGAGCAGCTTTATCACACCATCGTAACTCATCTGGTCCTTTGCCGTCTCATTCTTGATGTTCTTGACGTAATCAGAAAACTGCTTGAACGTGAAAGGCGGATAATGGTAGTCAGGACAGGGTATCCATCTGTATCTCTGGTGCAGCCTCTTCTTCTCGTTTATCGGCATCTTCCCCCATCTTCCTGCTATCTCCCTCAGCTTGTAGAGGGACGATTTGTCCTCCGGCTTTAGCACCACGCCGTAAATCGCAAGTATCTCCTCCTGTTTCAGCTTTGCACTCTTCCCTAACCTCTCCATCGTGTCTCTGGTCTCGTTCGCATATATGTTGTTCAGTTCCCAGACTACCCAGTCGTAGGCTATGTAATGCAGGTCGTTGTCCCTATACTCCAGGAACATCTCCTTCAGCTCCGTGTCGGTCTTGAGGCCCATATCTGCCTTGGCGATTCTCTCCACCATGGCCAGTGCCTCGCTGGTGGCCTTGAAGAATGCTGCGTCCAGCTTCCTGAAGTTGCTCTCTGAATAGAGGTACTTCTTTCTGAGCCCTTCGTGGAACCTGTTCCAGCCGTCTGTTTCGACGCAGCATACCTCGTTCCTGTCCTCAGGCACGAATATCTCTCCGTAGAACGGTGCGGGCACTACGCTGCCCTTGACCTCCGGAGCAATGGACCTCGTGCTGATGTCGCAGAACTGCACGCCGAACTCCCTTGCGGCTATCCTGGTGTAATCCATGTGCTCAGCCCGACTGAGGGGCCCGCCTGCCCGTCTTCGCCATGTCGATGAGCTTTATGCTGTAGGGCTTGATGAACGCCATGAACTGCACGCCGTTCCTCAGGTAGCACTTCGCCCCCCTCGTGGTGGTGTGGAACCCCAGCCTCTCCAGCAGCATGAAGTCCATCTTGTCGCCCCTTATGAATATCCCCTTGCCGTCGATCCATCCCCCAGTGTCGAACAGCGCGGCCATATAGCTTGCCGAGTACTCGTTCTTGTACTTGAATATGCGCTCCCTGTCCTCGAGCGCCTCCTCGAACAGCCTCTTCAGCTTGGAGTTGTAGAACATCGCCTTCGTGCCCGGCGTGGTGCTCTCTATCAGCAGCTTCTCGGGCTTGACATCCAGCCTCTGCACAGCTATCTGGACGAACCTCTCAACGAGCTTCTCGCTGTCGGTCTCGAGGCAGATGCACGGCTCCTCCCTCTTGTAGGCCTTGTACACGCCAAGCATGTAGCACACGTCTGGATTCAATCCCAGCTTCTTTGACATAGCTCACACGCATAGTATTTGACGGCAAACGCTTTAAAGCGGCATGGACGGGCAGAGCTGCCGCTGGGTTTGGTTTGCCGATAAGTAAAAAGGAAGGATGTAGTCTTGAGGACCTAATGCGAGAGATGCGCAACTGTGCACACTGAAAATTTTCGAGGTGATCTATCCGCAGGTTCCCCTACGGATACCTTGTTATGCCTTAGCCCTCCTCACAGAACCCTAACTCGAAAGCGCCCGAAGACGCTACCTCACTAGGGCCCTACTTGGGTGACTTGGCAGGCGGTGTGTGCAAGGAGCAGGGACAGATTCACCGCTCGATAGTGACAAGCGATTACTAGGGATTCCATCTTCATGAGGGCGAGTTTCAGCCCTCAATCCGAACTTGGGTTGGTTTT